>JALONX010000238.1 GCA_025454695.1 Chloroflexaceae bacterium | reverse complement strand
CAGGGCACCCAGCCAGCCCGCCGGGTTGCCGCCCAGCCGTGCGCCCATCAGCAGGCCCACCACCAGCATCAGCAGGGCTTGAAACAGGGCTTTGGTGGCAGTGCTAGCGGCGTTGCCCAGCAGAATGCTCAGCCGTGGAATGGGCGCAGCCAGATATTCCTTCATAATGCCGCGCAGCCGCTCGTCGAGCAGCACCATGCCGCCGCCCACCGCGCCACCAAGGGCACTCAGGGCCATAATGCCCGGCAGGATGAACGACATGTAGTTGCTGCCATCTACCTGGGGCACCATGCCGCCCATGCCGACCCCAAACAGCACCACCCACAACACCGATTGCAGGGCCAGGCCCACCAGTTCTTCGGTGCTGTGGGCAAACTTGGCCATGTGCTTCGACCAGATCACATATGTCGCATGCATAAAAACCCTTTACACTTGTATTTACCGCGAAGTATAAGAATTGAGAACTGAGAGTTGAGAAAAAAGATCAATCTGCAATCGCTCATCTCTAATCGCTCAATCTCCAATCGCGCAATCGGCGTACTCAGCGGTACAAACCTAATCTCGCAAGGCCCGCCCGGTGTGGTGCAGAAACACATCGCCCAGGCTGGGCCGGGCCACCGAAATATCTTCTACCCGGTAGCCGTTGTTGCCCACCGTTTCCACCACCTCCACCAGGCGGCGGCTGCCGTTATCAACATAAATGCTGACCAGACCCTCGCCCTCGTCGGCCTGTACCCGCTCCACAAAGGGCAGCCCGCCCACGGCCTGCACAAAATGCTGGGCGTCGCCGTTGCCCCGCACCCGAATCACGTCTTTGCCCATGGCCGCCACCAGTTCGCTCGTGGTGCCCTCAGCCACCATCTTGCCGTGGTCAATAATGCCCACAGTTTGCGCCAGGGCCTCGGCCTCTTCCATGTAGTGGGTGGTGAGCAGCAGGGTCAGGCCGCGTTGCCGGTTCAACTCGCGGATGTAACTCCAGATCCCGGCCCGATTCTGGGGGTCAAGCCCCTGGGTTGGCTCGTCGAGAAACAACACTGTCGGATCGGTGAGTAAGCCACGGGCCAGCTCCAGTCGGCGCTTCATACCGCCAGAATAAGTCTTGACAATGCGGTCAATTGCATCGTTCAGCTGCACCAGTTCCACCAGTTGGGCGATGCGCTGCTGTCGCTCGGTCTTGTTCAGCTTGTAGAGCTGGCCGTGGATGTTGAGCACCTGCCGCCCGGTTAAATCCTGATCGAGCACAATGTCTTGAAAGGTGACGCCGATGCGTTTGCGCACCTCGCTGGCCTGGCGCACCACATCGAATCCGGCAACCCTGGCGCTGCCAGCACTGGGCGGGGTAAGCGTAGTGAGGATGTTGATGGTGGTGGTTTTGCCTGCGCCGTTTGGCCCCAGCAGGGCATAAATCTGGCCTGCTGGCACGGTGAGATCAACCCCAGCTACCGCCGTCACGTCTTTATACAGTTTGATGAGGCCGGTCGCCTCAATCGCGTATAGACTCATAAACTTCTTTCTTGTGTAGCAGCTGTTCAATCCAGCGCAGTTCCGCTTCCACATGCAGCAGATGATGGTCAATCACAACGTGGTGGTCGGGCGGGGTGCTGGCGCGTAGGGCGTTCAGCTCTTTCTGATGCTGCACAATCGCCGCCTGGCGTTTGAGCAGGCTGGCCTGAAACGCTTCTGGCGGCACGTGGTGATAGAAAAACATGCCCACATCGGCGCTGAACAAGGGGCGCTCGTAGCTTTCCAGGTTCACCCGCAACAGCTCCTGAAAGCGCGTTTCGCCCGCAGGGGTAATGCGGTAGGTGCGCCGCTCGGGTCGGTTGCCTTCGCGCCCGATCTCCTGTTCCACATAGCCATCGCTGCAGAGCCTATCCAGCAGATAGTAGGCCGTGGAACGCTTCAGATCGATGCAAAAGGCCAGCTGGCGGTCAATAAACTCATTGAGCTGGTAGCCATGCATCTCCTGGCGACGCAGCAGCCCCAACAGCAATAGCTGGCGATCAGCCGTCACAGTAAGTCTTCCTATCGAGAATGGAATAATCAGGATTGATTATACGACTGTTGGGGATGGGTGTCAATGATAGTTGGCAGTTGGCAGTTGGCAGTTGGCAGTTGGCATTGTGGGCGAACCTGGTGTTCGCCCCGACGACGATGGCGTTGCGCAGGCACCGATGGCGGGTCACAGACCGCGCCTCTACCGCACCGCAATTTCCGCGCTCTGGAGTTGATCCGCATTTCATGGACACCAAAGGATGCGGCATGATACCCATCAGGAGGTGAACGATGAAACGGCGGAAACCATATGCAGAAGAATTCAAACAGGAGGTCATTAAGCTGGTAGCGGAGCAGGGAATTAGCGTAACTCACGTCACACGTGATTTGGATGTCAGTCTTGACACGCTGCACCGCTGGTTGCGGCAAGCGCGTTCTGCTGCCAGTCCTGCCACACCAGTTGGCATTTCAAGCGGCGAACTCGCCCGCCACAAACGTGAGAACGAACAGCTACGCACGAAGCGCGACATCTTAAAAAAGCGTTCGGCATGTTCTCGCGGATGCCACACTAACGCAGCAGTACGTGTTCGTCGCCGCCCAAGCGAGTACGTACCCGGTTACGATGCCGTGCCGGGTGTTGGGGGTAGCGCATCGTGGCTACTATCACTGGAAACACCAGCCGAGGAGCAGGCGTGCCGAGCAGGATGCCACGCTGACCACACCCAGTACGACCATTTTTCGTGCTCGTCGGCGCACGTATGGTCGCCCGCGAGTCCATGCGCGTTTGCACGCTCAGGGTATACGCTGCTCGAAAAAGCGCGTTGCACGTGTGCTGCGCAACCACGCAGGCGTTGTGCGTCGCAAGCGGCGACCGGTGCATACACCTGCTAGCTGCCATAACGAGCCGGTTGCAGCAAACGAATTGGCACGCAACGTCCAGACGGATGCGCCCAATCATGTGTGGGTAGCGAATATCACCTATCTGCCAACACGTGCGGGTTAGCGCTTTTTGGCAGTCGTGCTTGACCGGTCTGCGCGGCGCGTGACTGGTTGGTTGATGGCAGCACCATTGGAGCGTAGCCTGGTGCGCCGTGCGCCTGGTCACGCGCGTGATCGTCGTGAAGCCAGTGCTGGCCTGCTTCATCACGCTGACCGCGGTAGCCACTATGCAAGCAACGACGACCAACGTCTGCATGCCAAGGTAGGAATCACGCCACGTATGAGTCGCACGGGCACCTGTTGGGATACCGCAGTGATGGAACGCCTTTTCGCCGCACGCAACGCTGAGATCGGCACAGCACTATGTGACTCACACACGCCTGCGCGTAGCCGTGTGTTTGATTACATTGAGCGGTTCTATAATCGGCAGCGCCGTCATGCAACGCGAGCGTATCTCACACCGGTTAAACACGAGCGACGCTGGTTTGAGTAGCAAAAAGCTGTATAGCCCTGTGTCTATGAAAGCGGGTCAAGCCCACTCAATGCAGGCTTATAACGATGGACGATTGGCTAATTTACGCATTACACCTCACGCTTCACGCCTTACGCTTCACGCTTCACGCCTCACCGCACCACCAACTCCCCACTCGCCTCACCCAGCAGCACGCTGTTGGGCATACCAAAATCCTCGGCGATCAGCCGGGCGGTCATTTTGGCCGACATCATGACGCTGGGGGTGCCTGCACCGGGCTGTACCCCGGCCCCCACCATGTAAAGGTTGGCTATGTCTTCGCTGCGGTTGTGAGGGCGGAAGAAGGCCGACTGCCGCAACAGCGGTTCCGGCCCAAAGGCGTTGCCCAGGTGCGAGTTGAGCGTATGCTGAAAGTAGTCGGGCGTGATGTAGCTCTTGTGAACCAGCCGGTTCATCAGCCCCGGCAGGTAGCCCCGCTCGTCGAGAAAGCGCAGCACCGTGTTCACCAGCGGCTCGCCCAGTTCCCGCCAGTCTAGCCCGGAGCCGTTGTGGGGCACTGGAATGAGGGTATAGGCGGCGTGGTGGCCGGGCGGGGCCAGCGAGGGGTCGGTAAGCGTGGGCACATGCAGGTATTGCGAAAAATCCTCGGCCAGCAGCTTGCGCCCAAAAATATCCTTCAGCAGCTCCTCGTAGCGCGGCCCTAGAATAATGGTGTGGTGGCGCAGCTTCTGGTCTTCGCGCCCATCGGCCTTAAAGCCAAAATAGATCACCAGCAGCGACATAGACTGCTTCGTGAGTCGAATGCGGGCGTCACTGTTCCAGCGGCGGTATTTCGGATCAATCAACTTGCCGTAGGTGGCGGCCCAGTCGCCATTGGAAGCCACCAACTCAGCCTCCAACACATTGCCATCGGCCAGGGTAATGCCAGTGGCCCGCCGCTGCTTGCCCTGCTGCACCACATTAATGCGGCTCACTTCGGCGTTGTAGCGCATGGTGCCGCCCAACTCCTCGAACTTGCGCACAAAACCGTTCACCAGCGCCCCGGTGCCGCCCATGGCAAAATGAATACCCCAGGTCTTCTCCACAAAATGAATCATCGCGTAGATGGCCGGCACCGACAACGGATTGCCGCCCACCAGCAGGGTTTCAAAACTAAACACCTGACGCAGCTTATCGCTCGCAAAATATTTGCTGCTGAATTTGAACAGTGTCCGCACCGCATCGAGCCGCAGCAGGTCGGGGGCTACCTTCAGCATCGAGCCAACCGTGTCGAAGTGGGTGTAGCCCAACTCCAGAAAGCCTCGGTCAAAAATAGCCTTGGCGTCGCGGTGAAAGCGCTCGTAGCCCTCCAGGTCGCCCGGCTCGCCCAACCGCCGAATCTGCTCGCGGGTATGCGTGGGGTCGCCGTCATAATCGAAAAAGGTGCCGTCATCAAAATAGATGCGGTAGAAAGGCAATATTGGAATGATCTTGACATAGCGGCTGGTGTGTGGCCCGCCCGACACACCGCTGGTCACCCGGTTGCGCTCGTCCACCACCTCGGGCGGAAAATCGGGCACATCCAGGTTGGACACGCCCCGTTCCAACGCAAACAGCTCTTCAATAAAATGGGGCACCGTAATCACCGTCGGCCCCATGTCAAAGGTAAACCCATCCACCCGACGCACGGAGGCCCGCCCGCCCGGCCCAGAAAGCTTTTCAACAATCGTGGTGTCAAACCCCAAGCTCTGCAACCGAATGCCCAGCGACAATCCGCCAATTCCAGAGCCGATCACAATGGCTCGCCTGCGACTCATACTATACTCCAGTAGGGACTACAAGAAATGGTTTACAACGCGGTAAAGTTCGTCAAAATTATAGCACTTTACCGTTATAACACGGTGCAGCATGGGGCGCAAGCCTCCTGTCGAGCGAAGCGCACCGCATTCGACAATCCCTTTTCTGCAGCTGCGGCAACAAAATGCGGCTCCTTTTTTTCTCGATTCTGGTATAATCAAAAGAAAGTACACTCTACCCCACCTGCACCTATTCCTTATCCTCAGGAGAACCCGCATGCCGCGACGATTCTATGGCCTGATCATTGGAACGTTGGCGCTGATCCTCTCGGGCTGTGGCAGCCTGGCTGGCCCGGTTGCCAGCACCAGCAGTGGGCCTGCGCCCCGCCAGATTGTAGACGGGATTCAGGAGGGCAACCGCGCCCCCAACGCCGAGTTTCGTACCCTCAGCGGCGAAATCGTGCGCCTGAGCGACTATGCGGGCAAGCCGGTGGTGATTAACTTCTGGGCCACATGGTGCGGCCCCTGCGCCGCCGAAATCCCCCAACTTCAGGCCACCTACAATGCCCAGCAGGCTAATGGTCTGGTAATGCTCGGCGTGACCCAGGAAGAGGCCGGAGTTGTCTCGCCCTTTGTGCAGAACAACAATATGACCTACCCGGTGGTGCTCGACCCCGGCGGCAAAGCCAACGACACCTTCCGCATTAGTGCCACGCCCACCACCCTGTTTGTGGATCGAAACGGCGTCATCCTGGCGCGGCATGTGGGTGCAGTGGGCGATAACCTGCTGCGCGTCTTTCTCGAAGAAATAATGGGTAGCGGCAACAGCGATAGCCAGGCCGACCCTGCCCCCACCGCCGACGCTGCGCCCACTACCGCACCGCCTGCTGCACCAACAATACAACCAGCCGCCCAGCCCACCGCCCCGCCCGCCGTGCCCGCCCCCCAACCTACAGCGCCCAATCGTCAAGACTCGTCGGGGTAGACCGCAGTTTTGCAGTTTTGCAGTTGGCAGTTGCAGTGGACAGCGTTGAGCAAACTGCCAACTGCGGACTGCCAGCTGCACAACGATATCTTCACCATGTCGTTTACCTTCTCCCCACCCCACCCCCACGAAGACGCCGTCCTGGATCGGGTGCTGGCCCAGTCGCTCCATTTTGCGCCGGGCAGCATAGCCACGTGGATGGAACGACTGGGGCGAGAGAACTTCCGGGCCTTTCGCCGTGACGGGTAGGTGCTGGCGGGCGTGGGCCTGCTGCCAATGGGCCAGTGGTTTGGCGGGGCCTGCGTGCCCGTGGTGGGCGTCAATGGCGTGGGCGTGGCCCCGGAAGCACGGGGCAGCGGTGTGGGCAAAGCCATGCTAACGGCTATGCTGGAAGAGTTACATACCGCTGGCACGCCGCTGTCCGTCCTCTACCCCGCCACGCTCACCTTCTACCGCCGGGTGGGCTACGAACTGGCGGGCTACCGTTACAACTACGAACTACCTACCGCAGCAATCGAAACCAGACCCAGCCCATGTGAACTGGTGCCCGTGGCCGACGGCGACTACGAGGCAATCTACGCGGCCTACGCCGAGCGGGCGCGACGCAGCGCTGGCCTGCTGGAACGCCCCTCCTTCATGTGGCGGCAGCGGCTAGAGCCAGAAGGCAAGCTGCCCTACCGCTTCCTGGCCGTCAACCAGGGCAACGTTGAAGGCTACGTGGTCTACACCCAGGGCAGCCGCACCGAGCCAATCACCATACTCGACTGCTGCGTGCTGACACCGGAAGCCGGGCGGCGCTTTCTGGCCCTCTTCGCAGGCTACCGCATGATGATTGAGAAGCTTAGTTGGGCGGGCGGCGCAACCGACCCGCTACGCTACCTGCTGGAAGAAAACCTGGTCGCTGGCATAGCTGGCCGCATCAGCATTGTGCGCCCGTTTGAGTGGATGCTGCGCCTGGTTCATGTGCCTGCGGCTCTGGCGGCGCGGGGCTACCCGCCGGGCCTCAGCGCCGAGCTGCACCTGGATGTGCGCGACGAACTGCTGCCCGCCAACAACCGCCGCTTCGTGCTGCATGTGGCCAACGGGCGGGCCACCGTGGCCGAGGGCGGGCAGGGGCGTATCGGCCTGCATGTGCGCGACCTGGCGGCACTGTACACTGGCTTTATGAGTCCCGCAGAACAGGCGATCAGCGGCAGCCTCCACGGCCCACCAGCCGACCTGGCGCTGTTGGGGGCGCTGTTCGCCGGGCCGCGCCCCTGGATTGCGGATATGTTTTGATGAACAAACGCAGGGTAGGATGGTATAATGCCAGGAGAATTCTCTCGTTTGCTTTTAAGTAGTCTGTTCAAAAAGTTATCGTATGTTTTGGGCCGCCTCAGCCACCGAATGAATTCGGCGTCTGAAAGACCAAAACACGCTGATGAGTTTTAAGAAATTAAACGGGTATATTTGCTCGCATTTGCTCGCCGTAGCCCTAAAGGGCGCGGCTTGAAGCTGCGAAGCCCACCTGCGCGGGCTATACCGGATTTAATTTTTAATCTTCATAAGCGTGTTGCTCTGTGAATACAAAGAGACTTCTTGAACGGACTATATAAGTACACTGACAATGAATTCTTTTTGCACGCAATGCAACGCGCTGTCATGCCGACCGCAGGGAGGAATCTGCATGGCCATGCGCTGAAAACCCCTGCCTGCGGTTGGGTTGACAACGAGACTGCACGGGCGAAGACATTGTTTACAGACTATTGCGTAAAGAGGAAATAGATGACTACGATAACGATACATATTCCAGACGAGCGTCTGAATGAACTTCGGGAGCGTGCTGCACGCTTGAATATGTCACCAGAAGAATTTGTGTGGGCCACTGTAGTAGAACGCCTTGATAGTCCTATGGAGGACTTTCAGCATGCTGTTGACTATGTGCTTAAAAAAAATCAGGCTTTGTATAAACGGCTCGGCTGAAAGGAAGCGGTGAAACTCCAGCCCTCCACTCACGGCACAACTTGTAGAACGCAAGAATTTGCGTTAGACTTGCACCAGGAACCATTAACCATGCAAGTCTAGCGCTAGCGTTTAGCAAGAAGTGAAGGAAAACGCCGTGACCACACCAACTGTACGTCTCAGCAAACGTCTGGCCCAGCTCGAACCATCGGCGACGGCGGCGATGGGCGGGCGAATTGCCCAGATGAAGGCCCAGGGAGTCAACGTTATTTCGTTTAGCATCGGTGAGCCGGACTTTGACACGCCCAGCCTGGCCAAAAACGCCGCCATTGACGCCCTGCACAAAAATCACACCCACTACACCCCCACCGGCGGCATTGCCGACCTGCGCAAGGCCGTGGCGGCCCGCGCCAGCAGCGACCAGGGCGTGAAGTACAGCCCCAACCAGATCAGCGTCACCACCGGCGCGAAGGAAGCACTTTACCTGGCCTTCCAGGCCCTCATTGACGAGGGCGACGAGGTGATTATCCCCGCGCCCTATTGGGTGAGTTATGTCGAGCAGGTGAAGCTGGCAGGCGGCGTGCCGGTGGTGGTGGAAACCACTGAGGCCAACGGCTTCCGCATGACGGCGGAGCAGCTGGCAGCCCACCTTTCGCCCCGCACCCGCATGCTGGTGCTGAACTCGCCTTCCAACCCCACTGGCGCTGTTTACAGCGAGGCGGAACTGGCGGGCCTGGCGGCGGTGCTGCGTGAAAACGAGAGCGAAGCCCTGGTGATGACGGACGAGATCTACGACGCGATCTGCTACGTGCCCTACGCCCGCTGGCTGCGAGTTGCCCCCGACTTCGCTGAGCGCACCCTGGTGGTCAACGGGGCCTCCAAAGCCTTTGCCATGACGGGCTGGCGTATTGGCTACATCGCCGGGCCGGAAGCTTATATCGAGGCAATCAAAAGCATTCAAAGCCACTCCACCACCCACCCGGCTTCCATCGCCCAGTATGCGGCCCTGGCGGCCTACACGCCCTCCACCGAGATTGACGCCGCCGTGGACGGCATGGTGCGGGCCTTCAAGGAGCGCCGCGACCTGATTATGGAAGCGTTGGACGACGTGCCCGGCGTGACCTGTAGCGTGCCCGATGGGGCGTTCTACGTCTTCCCCAACGTGAGCGGCCTGCTGAACCGACCGCTGGCCGGCGGCACCGTGTGCGCCAGCAGCGATGAACTCACCATGTACCTGCTGGAACAGGCCCACATCGGCGTCGTCTCGGGCGAGTCGTTTGGTGCGCCGGGCTACCTGCGCCTCTCCTACGCCACCAGCAACGCCGAGATCAGCGAAGGCATGCGGCGCTTTGCAGCGGCGGTGAAGGGGTAAGCAGCCAGAGGACGATCCGCGAAGAAACGCGAAGAGACGCGAAGTACTATCAAATCTGGCCTGATCGTCGTCATCTATCATTCTGAGCGAAGCGAAGAATTTTGTGCGTAATCGTGCCAAGACCCTTCGCTTCGCTCAGGGTGACAACATCCACACTATCTACCAGGATTTGATGTAAAACGTGAGACGCGAAACGTGATGCAAAATTTCACGTTTCAGATCCAATTCCCTCATCACTAATCTCCACTCTCTTTTGACCCTCAATACACCCCAATCGCCCCAAGCTCCAGGGCGAAGGGGCCAGCCTGCTTATCGGAGATGATCAGGCCGATGGCGCGGATGGCGGCGGTGTTCAAGTCCCCGGCCTGCACGGGCGAGCCGAAGCGCACCGGGCGCAAGCTGCTGAAGGGCAGGCGCACGGTTTGCCACGCCCCGGCCTGCGTATCGAAGCGGCCCTGGTAGCCAATAAACCCCGGTCGATCCCGCAGGTAGAGCGTGTAACGTTTGCCGTCGCCCCGCACCCGCAACGCCACGCCCTGGTAGGCGCTCAGGTCAAGGGGCACAAACTCGGCCCGCGCCGAGGCAAAACCGCCGTTGTTCTCCAGACTCACGGTGCCGCTGAACAGCAGCACACCCTCGCCAGCCTGCATGCTGCTGCTGCTCACCCCACCCATCACCACGTCGTTCTCCACAAACCAGGCTGCCCTGGCCTGTTCTTCACGAAAATCAAATAGCGTCATCGTCATTGCTGGCTCCTCGGTTGGGGTTGGCGGCACCTGCGTCGGCACTGCGGTGGGCGGGGCGGGCATTGCCGTGAGCGGCAGCGCCGTTGCCGTCGGTGCGGGCCGCGCTGTCGCCGTGGGCGGCGCGGGCGGGGCGGTAGGCGGGGCAGCCGTTGGGGCCAGCGCCTCGGGTTGGGTTGCGCTGGCGCAGCCCGCCAGCAGCAGCGCCGGGAGGCTCAGCAGCAGGCGGCGGCGGGTGCATGGCGGTAAACGATGCATGGGGTTCTACTCCAGCGAATGAATTCGGCATCTAGTACGATCCAACTTCATGCGGACAGGCAGTGCCGTCCTGGACACCGAATGATGAAGTTTACCTTTTACTCCGAACATGCGGTGCTGCCCTGCCCACCGAATAAATTCGGCATCTGGAAGCCGCGAATACGCTGATGAAGATGAAACATTACCTCCTGCATAGCCCGCGTAGGCGGGCTTCGCAGCTCCGAGCCGCGCCCTTCAGGGCTACGGCCAGCGCGCATACCCATTTTTTCTTACAGCTCATAAATACACTGTCCACAACGTTTCTTTGTATCCACTGCTGCGCGTTGTCATTCCGACCGTAGGGAGGAATCCGCAATGCACGACGCTGAAGACCCCTCCCTGCGGTCGGGGTGACCGTGACACGACATGGAAAAAACGTAGTTTACAGAGTAATAAGCGTGTTACACCACAAATGTCCGCAAATGAACGGCTTGATTGAAGCACCAACCGATGCGTCCGCCTATGTCCAGCATAGAAACTTTGTATGAAACTGTCAAGGCAGTGCATTGTGGGTTGTGAGCCTGACCAATCACGCTCACGTTTCATGGTTCACAGAACTAATCTCCAATCTCCACTCCCCAATTCCTAACCAAAACCCTTGCACCTTGCCCGGCCCCATGGTACTATTCGACCTCATCATCTGGCAACGTATACACATCCTCACCCCAGGTAGGGTTCTCATTCCCAGCTTGCGGCGAGCAGGAGTAGTTTTATGGCACACGGGCAGGATTTCACTGGCCTGCTGGAATGGCGTTGCATTGGCCCGTTTCGCGGCGGGCGCGTGGTGGCTGTGGCGGGCGACCCCCAGGATAGCAACGTCTTCTATTTTGGCGCATGTGCGGGCGGCGTCTGGAAGACCGACGACGCTGGACTGACATGGGCTTGTGTTTCCGACGGCTTCTTCACCACTGCCGCCGTTGGTGCGCTAGCGGTGGCCCCTTCCGACCCCAATGTGATCTACGCGGGCACCGGCGAAACCACCATTCGCATTGACGTTTCACACGGCGACGGTGTGTACAAATCCACTGACGCCGGGCGCACATGGCAGCATGTGGGGCTACGCGACAGCCGCTTCATCGGCAAGATTCGCGTGCATCCCACCAACCCCGACCTGGTGTACGTGGCGGCCCTGGGCCACGCCTTTGGCCCCAACAGCGAGCGCGGCGTGTTTCGTTCAAGCGATGGCGGCGCGAGCTGGGCAAAGCTGCTATTTACCAGCGAGAAGGCCGGGGCGGTTGACCTGACAATGGATGCCAACCCGCGCATTCTTTACGCCGCCGTGTGGGAAGCTTATCGCTCCTTCTGGCAAATCTCCAGCGGCGGGCCAGACAGCGGCCTGTGGATGAGCCGCGACGGTGGCGACACATGGAGCAACATCAGCGGCAACCCCGGCCTGCCCAAAGGTACCCTCGGCAAGATTGGCGTGGCCGCCTCGCCCGCCCGCCCTGGCCGAGTCTGGGCGCTGGTTGAGCATCAGCCGGAAGGCGGGCTGTACCGCTCGGACGATTATGGGGCCACCTGGGAGCGAGTCTGTGCCGACCAGCGCCTGATCTCACGGGCCTGGTACTACATGCACATCACCGCCGACCCACTGGACGCCGACACGGTGTATATCAATAATTTGAGCTTCTGGAAGTCGAGCGACGGCGGCAAAACCTTTGCCGAGCTGCCCACGCCCCACGGCGACAACCACGACCTCTGGATTGACTCGCGCAACCCGCAGCGCATGATCCAGGGCAACGACGGCGGCGCGAACGTCTCGCTCAATGGCGGGGCCACATGGAGCAGCATCTACAACCAGCCCACCGCCCAGTTCTACCACATCACCGCCGATACCCGTTCGCCCTATGTGGTGTATGGCACCCAGCAGGACAACAGCAGCATCGCCGTGCCGAGCCGCACCCACCGCCCGGCCATCCTCTGGCGCGACTGCTACGAAGCCGGAACGGGCGAAAGTGGCCACATTGCCGTGCGCCCGGACGACCCCGACATTGTCTACATCGGGGCTATCGGTAGCGCCCCTGGCGGCGGCAACTGCCTGCAACGCTACGACCACCGCACCCGGCAGATTCGTATGATCACCACCTGGCCAGAGTATATGGGCGGCTATGGCGCGGAAGACGACACCTACCGTTTCCACTGGACGTACCCCATCGTGATCTCGCCCCACGACCCCAACACGCTCTACGTGGCGGGCAATATTGTGTTCCGCTCGACCGACGAGGGCCAGAGCTGGACGCCGATTAGCCCCGACTTGACGCGGGCCGACCCGGAAACGCTGAAGCCAACCGGCGGGCCGATTAACCGCGACTCGATTGGGGCCGAGACCTATGCCACCGTGTTTGCCCTGGCCGAGTCGCCCCATCAGCCGGGGCTGCTCTGGGCCGGGAGCGACGACGGCCTGCTGCACCTGAGCCGGGACGGCGGCAAGAGCTGGCAGAACATCACGCCGCCCGATTTCCCCGAGTGGCTCCAGATCAGCTGCATCGAACTCTCGCCGGTTGATGCGGGCACGGCCTACCTGGCAGGCACACGCTACAAGCTGGATGACTACCGGCCTTACCTCTACAAAACCAGCGACTACGGCAAAAGCTGGCAGGCCATCAGCAATGGCATCGCCGCCGACGCCTTTACCCGCGTCATCCGCTGCGACCCGAAGCGGCCTGGCCTGCTCTACGCAGGCACCGAAACCGGGCTGTACCTCTCGTTTGACGACGGGGCGAACTGGCAGCCCTTCCAGCTGAATCTGCCCGTGGCCCCGCTGTACGACCTGATTATCAAAGATAACGACCTGATCGCCGGGACGCACGGGCGCTCGATCTGGATTCTGGACGACCTGACGCCGCTGCACCAGCTGGCGGATACGACAAGCGGAACTAACTTTCTGTTTGCGCCTCGTGCCACCACCCGCATTGCCCCCACGATTGACTGGACGGGCGGGGAGCCGGGGCGCAACTACCTGGCCACCAGCGGCGGCATCTTTGTTTCCAGCAAAACGCCGGAAGGGGCCACCGTGCGCCGTTTTCTGGATGCTGGTCACAACCCACCAAAGGGCGCGGTCATCACCTACCACCTGGCCAGCGCGCCCGAAGAGCCAATCAGCCTGAGCTTTGCTGACAAGGCAGGCACGCTCATTCGCTCCTTCAGCAGCGTTGCGCCGGAAGGTAAAAAGGACGAACTGCGCATTTCAGCGAAAGCGGGCTGGAACCGCTTCGTCTGGGATTTGCGCCACCCACCGACAACAAAGCTGGACGGCGGCGACGAGGCCTGGGAAACGGTGCTGCCCGGGCCAATGGTGCCCCCCGGCGACTACACCGTGACGCTCACGGTGGGCGAGTGGAGCGTGACCCAGCCGCTCACGCTGGTGAAAGAGGCTCGCGTGCCAGCGACACAGGCCGAGCTGCAAGCCCAGTTCGAGCTGGCCATGCAGCTTCACGGCCAGGTGAACCGGGTGGCCCTGGGTATCAACCGCATGCGCGACTTGCGCCGCCAGCTTGAGGGCTGGCGCAAGCGGGCGGCGGTGCTACCCACCGGCGCGGCAATTGTGGAACAGGCCACGGCCTTGCAGGAAAAGGTGCTGGAGATTGAGAAACGCCTGCGCCGCCCCGACATGCGCCCCGGCTGGGCCGACGGCTTGAATCAGGGCGTGGGCCTGCTGCAACAGCTGATGGAGCTAGCCCCGGTGGTGGAAATTGGCGACTACCAGCCCACCGAAGCGATGCATGCAGTCTTCGCCAAACTTCGCGCCGCTACCGAGGCCCAGCTCACCGCCTTCGAGCGGCTGGTGGATAGTGAACTACCCACGCTCAACACGCTGATTGCCGACGGCGGGGCAGGGGCGGTGATGGTGTGATCAGTTGGCAGTTGGCAGTTGGCAGTTTCCTGTTGGCAATCTTCGAGAGTAGTGCAAACTGCTAACTGGTTGACTGCCAACTGCAAAAGCTCGTAACTCGTAACTCGTAACTCGTGACTCGTAACTGGAGAAAGCAATGCACGAACTGATTCCAATCGCAGCGGGGATGGTTATCGGACTTGGGGTACAAACGATTCGCTCAGTACAATTGCGCAGCATTGTGCTGGCGGTGCTGGCGCTGCTGGTGGGCGCGGCGGTGAGCTGGATGATGGGCGAGCTGGAGATTTTCTGGGGCTTTATCTCGTTTGATGCTGCGCTGGTCTGGTTCGGGGCGCTGGTTTCGGTGGTGCTGGCGGCGGCCTGGCGCAGGCGGGCAGCGCGGGCGTAGCCCCAGGAAACGCAGAGACTCAGAGGCGCAGAGACATAGCAGGAAGGGCTAAACCTATTGCTAGAGGGCAGCGGAAGACCCATGGGGCTTATGCACAAAGGGGTAAACTACGATGTCGGTTTAAACTTTACGCCAGGCTCGCTCTCGCGTGAGGTGTGGAACACGGCATTCATGGAACACGAAATTTCCGTTATTCGTCATCAGCTTCACTGCAACGCGATCAACATCTACGGGAGTGATGCCGACCGCCTCCTCGCCAGCGCTGCGTTCGCCTTGAGCCAGGGCCTCCATGTATGGCTCCAGCCTCGGCTCGTTGACGGCACGATTGACGCGACAATCGCCCTCGTGTCGGAGGTCGCTCAACGAGCTGAGGTGCTTCGCCGACGATTCGGGCACCTCACGCTGATTGTGGGTGGAGAATTTAGTCTAACCAGTGCTGGCATGGTGCCCGGAGCCTCACTGGACGAGCGCGTAATCAACCTTACCTCTTCGTTCACCGACATGGAGGGATTAAATCACAACCTCAACGCCATGCTGCAACACACCCTTGTCGCCACCAGAGCAGTATTCAAGGGTGCAGTCACCTATGCTTCGGGGAGTTGGGAGGCGGTTGATTGGCATGATTTTGACATCGTTGCCGTCAACCTGTATCGAGACGCCGCAAACCACGCCAGCTACCGTGATGAGTTGCGCCAACGCCAGCAATGGGGAAAACCGCTTGTTATCACCGAGTTTGGGTGTTGTGCCTACCAGGGTGCAGACCAGGCAGGCTCAATGGGCTTTGATGTG
>JALONX010000237.1 GCA_025454695.1 Chloroflexaceae bacterium | reverse complement strand
CGACATGGAACAGGCCCTGTTTGAAGCCCGCATTCCGGTGTTGCTGGTGTTTGAAGGCTGGGCGGGCACCTCGAAGGTGGGTACGATTGGCCTGCTCACCAGGCGGCTCGACCCGCGTGGCCTGCGAGTCCATCCCGTCACCCCGCCGCGCACCTCGGAGACGCAGTACCCCTGGCTCTACCGCTTCTGGCTCAAAATCCCCAGCTATGGCCAGATGGCCCTCTTTGATCGCTCCTGGTATCGCGAAGTGCTCGCCGCCCGCACCCACGAGCAGCTTGATGCCAATGCCTGGCACGACCGCTGCGCCGATATTGTCTCGTTTGAACGGCAGCTGGCCGACGACGGTGCGCTCATCCTCAAGTTCTGGCTGCACATCAGCAAGGATGAGCAGAAACAGCGCTTTAAAAAGTTGCAGGCCGACCCGGTGACCGCATGGCAGGTGACGGATGAAGACGTTTGGCAGAACCGCCACTACGGGCGAGTGTGTACCGCCGCTGAAGACATGCTCACCCGCACCGATTCGCCCTGGGCACCCTGGCTGGCCCTGGCCGCCAGCGACAAGCGCTACACCAACCTGGCGGTGTTTGAAACGCTGCTCAATGCGTTGGAGGCTCGCCTGGGCAATGTGCCGAGTCTGCGGGCGGTGGGCAGTTCGGTTTTCGACCAGGCCGGGCCAGCCATGCGGCGGCGACGTGAGGAACAGCAAAGCGCAGGTGTGCGCCCAATCCCGGCATTGCCCTCGCGGCTGCCCACCATTTCGCTCAACGGAGCGGAAGAAACCCAGTCGTTGGGTATTTTGCAGCGGGTGGACTTGAGCCAGCGCATTGCCGACGCTGACTACAGCAAGGAACTGGCCCGTTTGCAGGCCAAGCTCTACCTGCTGGGCCTCCAGGTCTACTACCAGAAGCGCCCAGTGGTGCTGGTGTTTGAAGGCTGGGACGCGGCAGGCAAAGGCGGCGCGATCAAACGGGTGACGGAAAAGCTCGACCCACGGGCCTACGTGGTGCATGCAATTGCCGCCCCAGCGGGCGAAGACAAGGAGCGCCACTACCTCTATCGCTTTTGGCGGCGGCTGCCCCCCAAAGGCCAGATTGCCATTTTCGACCGTTCCTGGTATGGGCGGGTGCTGGTGGAGCGGGTGGAGGGCTTCGCCCGGCCCGCCGAGTGGCAGCGAGCCTATGCTGAGATCAACGAGTTCGAGGGCCAACTGGTGAACTTCGGCACCATCTTCTGCAAATTCTGGCTCCACATCAGCCCCGACGAGCAGCTGCGTCGCTTTGAAGAGCGCCAGAGCGTGCCTCACAAAGCCTGGAAGCTCACCGAGGAAGACTGGCGTAACCGTGAAAAGTGGCCCCAGTATGAAGCCGCCGCCGATGCGATGATTCTGCATAGCTCAACCCCGGTGGCCCCCTGGACGGTGGTGGAAGCTGAGGACAAACGCTTTGCCCGCATCAAGGTGCTGCGCACCGTGGTGCAGCGGCTGGAAGACGAACTGGGCAAGGTGAAGTTGTGAATGGCTCTCACTAAGCCACAAAGCACGCAAAAAAGCTCTCGCAAAGCCGCAAAGGCCGCAAAGTTCAGCAGATGAACACTCCTAAGGGAAGGTGCTGCCCTGGTGCATTGAGGTGAGCTACCGTGCGGAGTCCCCCGCAAAGCCGCAAAAGCCGCAAAGTTCAGCGGCTTACACACCATGTACTTCGTGTGCATCTCGTACCTAAATTCTGGACTCCTTAGCGAGCTTTGCGCCTTTGCGAGAGATTTCATTTTCGCATTACCACAGCTCACCCTCGCGCCATTCCGCCGAGAGCGGCGCGTGCAGGTTGAGGGGCGGCGTGGCGGGCAGGCGCAAAATCATCACCTCCTCGTCGGGTGTGGGCAACAGGCCAGTGGCGCTGCGGATGAAGCGCGGCCCCTGCCACAACTCCCAGCCCAGCCTGCCATAGTAGCCCACATCAAACGGCGAGAGTGCGCCCAACGCGAAACCCTCAATCTCGGCGGCGATGCGCTGCATCACGGCGGCGGCGAAACCCCGCCGCTGCAAAGCTGGCTCGGTGGCCACTGCCTCCACGTAGGCCGTGTGGAGCAGCGGGCCATCGCCCACCTGCAAGCTGCGCGGCACCCACAAACCGTGGGTGGCCAGCTGGCCCTGCCAGTGGCCCACCACATGCACCGCGTCGCCCCAGCTGGCAAACAGCGGCTCCAGGTCTTCCTCGTAGGCCCGCAGGCACAGCCCCAGAATCTCGCGCCGGAGCGTTGGCGCAAGTTGGGCGGCAGGGATGGTGGAAAGGTGAAGGTTCATCGTGTTGGAGTGCCTCTTACAGCCGTTGTACTCTGTACTCGTCGTGATATACTGTAAATAGCTATCATTTCAACCTATCTTATCCTATCATTCACTATGCCCCGCACCAACCGCGCTTCCTCCAAATACGATGGGTATCAGGAATGCCCGCATTGCGGTGTGGTCAACACGCCCTGGCGACGCTATTGTAAGGAATGTCGCCAATCGCTCGATGGTTCGCTACGACTTGGACAGGCGCAAGCGCCAAAGAGCGCAGGGCAGGCTAGCTCTGCGACGCCTTCTGCAACTCCGTACACAGGTGAAACGCTCACAATGTACTACAGCTCAGACAGATACCATGCACTTATTGTGGCACGCAGCCACCTGGAATACTACGCCTACAGTTACTGCTTCACAACAGCGTGGAATAATGTGCTGGGCTTCAGCACCAATCAGGGTGAACCGGCTCTGGTGCTACAAAAACCTGCGGCGGTGTTTGGAGTCAACGGGCTGCTGAACCCGGAAGAACTGAACATCGAAACCAGGCGTATTCCACTCAAGTGGTTTGATTATCCAAACAACACCGCCCTGGTGCGCGACCTGCAACGGTACATGGTAAGCTGGCCATCCTCGTCGTAGAGCCAGCCGCTAGCCCGTACCGGGATGAAAGCGGTAGCCCACCCCTGGCTCGGTGCCGATGTAGATCGGGTGGGCCGGGTCGGGTTCGATTTTGCGGCGCAACTGGGTCACAAAGACGCGCAAGGTTGGCACATCCTGCTCGGAGGCTGGCCCCCAGATGGCCCGCAGAATGGTGCGATGGGTCAACACTTTGCCCGCATTGCCCGCCAGCAGCACCAGCAGGTCATACTCCGTTGGCGTGAGCCGCACCTCCTGCCCCCGCAGCGTCACCAGCCGCCGTCCCCGGTCAATCTGCAACTCGCCAAACTGAAGCAGCGGCTCTTCGGCCCGCTGTAGCCTGGCCGCGTGGCGCAACGCCACCCGAATGCGGGCCAGCAACTCATCGGTGCCAAATGGCTTGGTCAGGTAGTCATCGGCTCCCAGGTCGAGCGCTTTTACCTTGTCCTGCTCGGCGTCGCGCACCGTCAGCACAATAATCGGCACTTGCGACCATTCGCGCACCCGTTTGCTCACCTCAAAGCCATCAAGCCCCGGCAGCCCCAGATCGAGAATAACCAGGTCGGGCCGCCATGTGGCCACCGTTTCCACTGCTGCCTGTCCATCGTTCACCACCTGCACCGTGTAGCCGTGGGCCGTTAACACGGTGCGTAGCATGCGGCCTATCTGCGGTTCATCATCAACCACGAGCAAACGTGGACTCATAGAGCCGTCTCCTGCGCTTTCGTGTGGGGCGATACATCTTCCAACACGGTGGGGGCATTGGCAGGCACCGGCAAGGTGAAGCTAAAGCGTGCCCCGCCACGGGGTAGGTTCTCCGCCCAGATGCGCCCGCCGTGGGCTTCAATCAAGCCTTTGCAAATCGCCAGACCTAGCCCGCTGCCTTCGGCATGCCGTTCTGGCGGGGCCGCCCGCACAAACTTATCAAAAATCTGGTGCTTTAACGGCTCAGGAATACCCGGCCCATGGTCGGCCACTTCCACCAGCAGATAACATGCGCTAGCCGGGTTCGCGTGCTGCGGGCCTGCGTCATGGCTTTCCAATGCCTGCGCTCGCACCTCCACCGGGCTGCCGGACGGGCTGTAGTTCACCGCATTTTGCAGCAGGTTGATCACCACTCGTTCCAGCTGGGCGTAGTTGCCTTGCACAAGCGGCAGGTCGTTCGGCACCGCCAGCACCAGGCAATGGTTGGGGCTGCGGCGCTGCATCTGGTCGGCCACCGTCACAATCAGTTCGTCGAAGTCGAGCCAGGTGCGTGCATGCGACAGGGCACCGGCCTCAATCCGCGACATCTCCAGCAGGTCGCCGACGAGCCGGTTGAGGTGGTCGGTCTCTTCATTCACCGAGGCCAGCAGGTCGCGGCGGGCTTCGCTGTCCCATGGAATAGATTCATCGAGCAGGCCAGTTACCGCACCTTTGATCACCGCCAGCGGCGTGCGCAAATCATGTGAAACGGAGGTCAACAGCGTGGATTTCAACTGGTCGGAGGCGGCCAGGGCCTGGGCCTGGGTCGCTTCCGCCGAAAGGCGCGCCCGCTCCAGCACCAGGGCTGCCTGGGCCGCCACCGTTTCCAGCATCTCGTGCTCCTCATCATTAAGCGCTGGTTGGGCTTGCTGGCGGGCCACCCGCAACAGGCCAAAATTGCGCTGCTCGGTGCGAATCGGCACATCCAGCGTGGCGGCGGCAGGCGGCACATGGCCAACACTGGTTCGTTCCACCAGTTGCCCCTGTTCATCGTAGAGCAAAATGGTGCATGCGGTGACGGACAAAAGTTCCAGCGAGGTGCGGGCAATGGTGGGCAGGGTGCGGTTCAGGTCAATATCCGCGCTAATGGCCTGGCTCAAATTGTAGAGGGCGCTCAGCTCAGTCGCCCGTTGTTGGGCCATCAGCGCCTGAGCCTGGGCGCGGCTGGCCAGCGTGCTCACCAGCAGCGCCACCGAAAGAAAAGTGACCAGCCGCAGGGCATCTTCCGGGGCGTTGAACCCAAAGGCGCTGTAGGGCGGCACAAAAAAGAAGTTAAAGGCCAGCGCGGCAATGCTGCCCACCAGCATGCTCGGCCAGCGGCCAAAGGTTGTGGCGCTGACCAGCACCAGCAAAATGTAGAGCAGTTCAGCGGTGGTCTGCCGCACGAGGGGGCGCACGTTGACAAGCAGGAGTGTGAGCAACACCAGCACGCCCAGGCTAATCGCCGCCTGCGCCAGCGGGTTCATGCGGGCGAGGCGGGCAACATAGCTTTGTGTCAGTGGTGCGAGCGCACGGTTCATAAAGTCATTATACCCGGTGTGTGGTCACGGCTGCATTGCGTGGCCAGCCATCTTAATACAATCCAAATGTCTAGCGCAAAACTCCAAATCTTTTGCAAATGTCATACCTGCTACACTGGTAGCTGACGCATGCTGATTTAAACGTTCTGGAAAGAGGAGATCCATGTTCGGCGACATGCTGTGGTTGTGGATAGGCTTTAACGTGTTTGTGCTGGCCATGCTAGCGCTCGACCTGGGCGTGTTTCACCGCGACGCCCACGAGGTTTCGATTAAGGAAGCAGCCCTCTGGAGTGTGGCCTGGATTTCGCTGGCGATGGTGTTTAACCTGTTGTTGTACACGTTCTGGGACGCACTGGTGCCCAACAGTCAGTATACCGCTGGCGAAGCTGGCCTGGCCTTTCTCACCGGCTATCTGATTGAGAAGGCCCTCAGTGTTGATAATATTTTCGTCTTTGTGTTGCTCTTCTCCTATTTTGCCGTGCCAGCGAAGTACCAGCACCGCGTGCTTTTCTGGGGCATTATTGGTGCCCTGCTTATGCGCGGCGCAATGATCTTTGCCGGGGCCGCCCTGATCAAGCAGTTCCATTGGGTGATCTGGGTCTTTGGTGCGTTTTTAATCTTCACCGGCTTCAAAATGGCCTTCCAGAAAGATGAAAAGCTGGAGCCAGAAAAGAACCCGCTGATCAAACTGTTCCGCCGTTTTATGCCGGTGAGCGAAAGCTACGATGGGCAGAAATTCTTTACCCGCAAAAATGGCGTGCTGATGGCCACACCGCTGTTTCTGGTGCTGCTGATGGTGGAAACGACCGACATTATTTTTGCCGTCGACTCGATTCCGGCCATTTTTGCGGTGACACAAGACCCGTTTCTGGTCTACACCTCCAACGTTTTTGCCATTCTTGGCCTACGGGCGCTCTATTTCGTGCTGGCCGGGGTCATTCACAAGTTCCACTACCTCAAGCTGGGGTTGTCGGTGGTGCTGGCCTTTGTGGGCGTGAAGATGCTGCTGCCTGATGTGAGCGACGCGCTGGTGGGTATCAGCTACAAGATTCCCACGGGAGTGTCGCTGGGTGTGGTGGCTGGCATCATCGGCATCGCCGTCGTTGCCTCGCTGCTGCGGCCCCTTCCCTCGGAAGAACAGCACACCCCCACGGCGGCGTAACGGTTGGAGATGAGCGATTGGAGACGTAGCTTTTAATCTCCAATCATTAATCTCGTCAAAACAAAAACCCCCTGCCGGGGCTACGGCAGGGGGTTTCTACTCGGGTCTGGGCAGCATCAGCGCCATTTGCGGCAGGTGATGGTGGTGCCAACACCCTCCTTTGTTTTCAAGTCGAACTCATCCATCAGCCGTTTGGCACCGGGCAAGCCCATACCCATGCCACGAGATGTGCTGTAGCCATCCTGCATCACGAGATCAATATTGGCAATGCCTGGCCCCTGGTCTTCGCAGATGATCTCGATGCCTTTGCGCCCCGGCTTCTCGATCTCCTTCACCGTCACCGTGCCCGTGCCAGCGTAGAGAAAGATGTTGCGGGCCAGTTCGCTCACCGCAGTGGCGATGCGGGCCTGGTCAATTGCACCAAAGCCCATCGCCTTGGCCGTGTCACGGGCCAGCGTGCGGGCAATCACAATATCGAGGTCGCTACGGATGGGAGCTGCTTTAGCTTGCGCCATCGCTATTCTCCTCCGTCAGACGCTGCATCATCGCCAGGCCCTTTTCGAGGTTCAGGGCCGTTAATACGCGGGGCAGTTCCAGGCCCAATTCCACCAGCGTAATGGCGACGGCGGGCTGTAGTCCGGTGAGAACGACGCGAGCGCCCATCAGGCCTGCCATGGCCGTAATGTCGGCAATCAAGCGGCCAATGAAGCTGTCCACCACATCAAGCGCAGTCAGGTCAATAATCACGCCACGGGCTTTGGTGTCGCTGATCCGCTGCAGCAGATCATCCTTAAATTGCACCGCCGAGGCATCATGCAAGGCAACCTGAATTGACGCGATGAGGACATCTCCTATTTTGAGAATGGGAATACGGAGACTATCCAACGAACTCCTCCTGGGGCAAACGAACGGCGGGTGTAACGCTTATCACACTGTTTACCTGCCGCATGTGCAGCATCGAGTTCTATTGTACGAAAGGCGTATCCCTTCGTCTATGCGCCGTCAGTCCTGTCCGGGGCTAGTGCATGTGGATGCAGTAGAACGATGAACGCAGAAGAAATTCCCTGCTACGTTCTCATCGTTCTGCGTTCATCGCTCATCGTTTGTTATTGCCCAAGCAAACTGAGGATGCCGAAGATGGTGAAGCCAGCCAGCAGCGGCACGCTGATGTTGTCGGTGCCGGAGGGCGAGGCGGCTTCGGCCAGGGCTGCCACCAGGGCTGCCACCAGGGCTGCCACCAGGGCGGTGCCCAGGCCCAATGGAGCGCTGAGGGGACTCAGGGGCGAGCCGGGCACCAGCAGCAGCGTGAGAAACATGGTCGTGGCACTGGCCAGAAACATCGCCGCCGAGCCTTCATACGAGCGGGTGCTGCCAAACAGCGTGTAGCGGTTGCGACCCACCGTTTTGCCCACAATCGCCGCCAGCGCATCGCCCCAGGTCATGGCCATGGCCCCCGCTGCCGCCACATAGCCCAGGTCGCCAGGGCTGCCCGTGCGCCAGAAGGCTAG
Organism: Chloroflexaceae bacterium; assembly: GCA_025454695.1. Lineage (GTDB taxonomy): Bacteria > Chloroflexota > Chloroflexia > Chloroflexales > Chloroflexaceae > JALONX01. The sequence goes on along the minus strand of JALONX010000237.1, from coordinate 110 downwards.
AAACAGCACGGTGATGGAAAAGGCGAAGTAGACCGTGCCCGGCGAGCTGTCGGTTGAGTCCACCGATTCGAGGAAACGGAAGCGGTAAAGCAGGTAGTTAATGCCAATGA
>JALONX010000236.1 GCA_025454695.1 Chloroflexaceae bacterium | reverse complement strand
CGGGTCGCCCGCGCCGTTGCTCCAGCTGCCCAGCAACAGCTCAAAATCGTAGGGCGGCACATATTTGGAAATGATCACGCTGCCAAAGTCTGCTGGTTCTACCGCAAGTTGCATGCCAATGCTGGCGGCAGCTTCGGCGATGCGCTGGGCCGCTGCCACCCGCCGCTCGTCGTCGCCGCGCACAAACAGGCGAGCCGTCAGCGTCACACCGTCGCGGGCGCGGATGGTGGCCCCTTCCGGCAACGGCCAGCCCGCCGCATCAAGCAGGGCGCGGGCTTCATCGGTGTTGGAGCCAGCGCCGGGCGGCGGGGTGAAATCGGCCCAGGAGCCGGGCACCGCGCTGCTGCCAAGGGGCAGGCCCTGGCCCTGGGTCACCCCTTCCACCAGCCGGGGCAGGTCAATCGCGCGAACCAGGGCCTGGCGCACGCGCACATCGGCAAAGGGGCTGCCTTCGCGCATGTTAAAACCCAGAAAGTAGTAGCCATTTTCTGGGTAGCTGCCCACTTGCACGCCCGGAAGCGTGCCCGAAATGCTGCGGCTGGCGCTCCAGGGTACCTCGGCCAGCTGCAGCCGCCCGTCCCGCAGCGCTTCAATGCTGGCCTCAGGCGTGTCGGCCAGCGCAAACGCCACCCGGTCAAGCAGGGGCGCACCCCGGTGGAAGTTGTCGAAGCGGGCCAGCACCACCGACTGACCGGGCTGGCGCTGCTCAAATTGAAACGGCCCACTACCCACCGGCACATCCCAGAAGTTGGTATTACCAATATCCCGGTCGGTCAACAGGTGGCGCGGCAGAATGGGCAGGGTGAGATGGCTAAGCAGCGGCGCGTAACGTTCCGTCAGCGAAAGGACAACCGTGCTCGTGGTGGGCGTAGCCACCGCGCTGATGTAGCGCAGATCGGCCAGCAGAGCCGTGCTGGTAAAGGGCAGGCCGCGCATGCGTTCCAGGGTAAACTGTACATCGGCAGCTTCCAGCGGCACACCATCGTGCCATGTCAGTCCACTGCGGAGGGTGAAGGTCAGCACGCGGCCATCGGCGGAGGCGGCAAAACCCTCGGCCAGGTCGGGCTGGGGGCGCAGCTTGTCGTCCAGCCGCATGAGGCCGCTGTAGAGCAAGCCGCTGATCTGCTCCTCGGCCCGTGAACGGGGCTGCCAGGGGCGCAGGTCGGGCACATCTGCCGCCATGCGCACGGTAAGGTTGCCGCCCCGTGGCAGCGGCGTCGCCGTTGGCACAACAACGGCGGTAGGCACGGGCGGGTCGGACGGGCCAGAAACGCTGGCACAGCCTACCAGCACAAGCATCAGCAGGGTAGCGGCAAGGCTCAGGGTGGCGAGGCGAGGAGTCGGTAGCACATTCATAGGGCGCATTATAGCGCAAGACGTGGGCGGGAGTGCAAAAAGGGCGAACACAAGGTTCGCCCCTCCGACATTGAATACCATGATGCTGCATGGCAGAAGGGCGAACACAAGGTTCGCCCCTACAGCATTGAATAGTCTGTTCACGACGTTTCTTTGTCTCCAATGAACCGCGTTGTCACTCCGACCAGCGGGAGGAATCTGCGTGGCCATGCGCTGAAGACCCCTCCCGACGGTCGGGGTGACAACGAGCCTGCATGGCAGAAGACGTTGGTTACAGAGTATTGAATACTCTGGCAACCAAGTTATTTTATACTTCGCTTCGTTTCAGCCACCGAATGAATTCGGCGTCTGGAAGACCAAAACACCTGAAGCGTGTTGATACGGAAACACAAGAAAAATTCGTTGACAGAACACGGCAAAAGGGCGAACACAAGGTTCGCCCCTACAGGTTCTGGATTCTTACCGCCTACGGCCCATCGGTCACCAGGCCGGGCCGCACCTGCACCTCAACCTGGTTGGTGCGCCCGTTCTGTGGGTTGCGGAAGACCACGGTGTAGCTGCCGGGCGGCAGTTCCACCGCGCCATACCAGCCATCGGCTGACGCAGTGATGTCGCGCAGCCAGTTGCCTTCATGCAACAGACTCACGGCGGCATCGGGCACGAGTTGGCCATCAATGGCGGCCATACCTTGCAACATGCCGGTGGTTGGCGCAACCACCCAGGGCCAGGCCGGGGCCACGGCGGGCTGGCTAAACACCGTCGCCCGCAGCTGATCCATAAAGGCCCGTCGCCGCTCCGGGTTGCTGCCACTCATCGGCTGATTGTAGGAATAGAAGGCCGTGCCCGACAGGCTGCGCCCGGCGGCATCGGGGGCCAGGGCCTGCTGCACCTGGCCGATGACTTCCTGTTCGCTGTTCAGCCAGGAGCCGTTGCCGGGCACAATCGCCCGCCGCCCCACGTTTTGCCGATCCCAGTTGAGCCAGCCCGCGTACCACGCACTGGCCCGCCCATCACTGGCGCTGAAATAGTGCATGGGCACGGCAAAATCAAGAATGCCTTCCTGCAGCCAGGCCCGCCAATCCTGAAACACCTGCCGATAGGCCGCTGAATTGACCCAATCGCCCGGCCCGCCGCTGCCCGCCCCGCCCCAGGTGATGGTAGCCGCGCTCACCTGGATCGCCGGGTTGATGGCTTTGCTGCGGATGTAGAGCCGCCGGGCAAGCTCGGTGATGCGGTCGCGCCGCCACTGGCTCCAGGCGGCGTCGGTGGGGGCGGGGCGGCTGCCCAGGGGGCGGCCATTGGCCAGGTTAAAGCGGTCAAGACTCACCTGGTTGTAGCCGTAGTTGATGCCGCCGAAGCGAATAAAATCCCAGTGAATGCCATCGAGACCGGGGTAGTTTTGCAGCAGGTTCTGCACCACCCGCTCCATATATTGAATGGACGCAGGGTGGCCAAAATCGAGATCGCCCACCTTGCCACCAGTAGACGTAGCGGTTGTCCAGCTTTCGGTGCCGGGGGCGTTGGGGCCGTTGGCGGTACACACATGCTGCGGGTTGCCCCGCTGCCACGAGCCACCCGAAGGGCAGGCCACGCTGACGACTAGCCATGCATGCACCTTCACGCCCATTGAGTGGGACTTCTCAATCAGGTACTGCAATGGGTCAAACTCGTTGGCCGGGCCAAGCCGTGGGTCATTGGAGCGGGGTTCAAAGGTCTTATTGTACCAGGCATCGCCGTGGCGGCGCATCTGCACAAAGATGGTGTTGGCATTGGCCCGCACGACATTTTCTACCAGTTCATTCACCTGGGGATGGTTGCGGAAGCCATCATTTGAGGAATCGACCCAGAAAGCGCGCATCTGGCTGAGGGGCTGATCCTGCGCGGCTGCTGGTGGCACTGCCAACGTGTTGCCGGCGAGCAGCGGCAGCAACAGCACGAGGAGCAAGGCACACGAGGGACGTTTGGGGCGCATGAACATGCGACCCTCCTTTCTAGACGCCATGGAGACGTTACTATGTGCGGAGGTGGAACGGCGGTATGATACACCAAAACAGACATATGGTGAAAAGATATAAATGAGCCGGTACGACTCTTTTAGCAGCTGTTTGGTGCATTCCGTAGCGAAAAAGCTATTCTGGTTAGCACTATACGCAAGATTACAATTTTTTAACTTATATGTTGTGCCGTGGCCCATACATCCACTCCTGCCCTTCCTCCGTAAAAAGGGAGTGAACGGCACCATCCACCAGCGTCAAACTCCACGCCGTTTCACACGTTGCACCAGGCATCCACAGCGCCTGACCCAAACGAGTAGTTTCCCACGCATGTGAAGCCATCGCTTCGTTGTGGGCATGTCTATCGTGCATGCCCTGGCTTTGCCGTGCTTACGGGCTGCCCGTGCCGGGCCAGGCGATCCAGGTATGCCCTGGTTCGTGCTTCCCAAAATCGGTGTTTGCAGTGCTGCCCGCCGTGGTGGAGAACACGGCTCAGGCAGATTCTCCCCTGCTGACACCTGAAGTGGCAGGTGCAACACCGAAGGCCCGGAGAGATTTGCGATTGGAAAGTGACGGTTCGCAGTTGGCAGTTAGCGGTTCACCGTTGGCAATAACAAGCGTTGAACAGCCTGGAAAGTGCCAACTGGAAACTGCCAACGGTTCACGGTGCTACCAATCAACCATCACAAGGAGAATTAGTTGTGACTCGTTTTCAATCATTCGTTCCATCATCCTTGCGGGCAGCCCTGCTGGCGCTGTTTGCCCTGCTGCTCGTGGCAACCCTGTTGCCCGCCGCCACACCCGCCCGCGCCGCCGACGAGGGCGAGGCCGAGGTCGCCACTGCCAGCAATGGCAAGGGTCGTGTCCGCGCTGTCCATGCTGTGCCCGATTTTGGCGCGGTGGACGTGTATGTCAACCATAACCGTGTGCTGCGCAATGTGCGCTTCTTCACCGTGAGCGACTATCTCAGCCTTGACCCCGGCTCCTACCGCGTGCAGGTCATTCCGGCGAACGAGAATATCAACCATCCTAGCCTGTTTGTGGTGAATGAACAGGTGGAGGTGGTTGCCAATTTTGACTATAGCCTGGTGGCCAGTGGCAGCGTGGCGGGCAATTCGGTAGACTCAACCATCCTGATTGACAACAACCTGGCCCCGCCCGTGGGCAAGGCCCGTGTTCGCGCGGCCCACTTCTCGCCCAACGCCCCCGGCGTGGACATCTACGTCAACGGCCAGAAGCAGATCACTAACCTGACCTTTAGCAATACCACGGGCTACCTGCCGCTCGACCCCGGTACCTACAGCATTGGCATTGCGCCCACCGGCGGCAGCGTGATTTTTACGGGTGAAGCGACGCTGGCGGCAGGCCAGGTGGCGACGATCTGGGCCAATGGCTTGCTCGGCGGCAACGGTGGCCAGGCCTTTAAGCTCACGCCCACGGTTGATGCCCGCTACAGCGAAACCACCCGCATTCGCGCCGTGCATGCCATTCCCGACATTGCCGGTTCGCCGGTGGATGTGTATGTCAACGGCGCAAAGGCCGTGACTTTCGACTTCTTCAATGTCACCGACTACCTGACGATCTACGCCGGGCGCACCGATATTCGCGTGACGCTGAAGGACAAAGACCCCGAGACTGAAGCCGTCATCAAGGCTGTGCCGACCTTTGCCGCCAACCGTGATTTTAGCGTGGTGGCCCGTGGCACCGGCGGCAACTTCGGCGCAACCGTGATTTCCGACAACAACAGCAAGCCCGAGCGCGGCAAGGCCCGTGTGCGGGCGGCCCACGTCTCGCCCAATGCCCCTGCGGTGGACGTGTATGTCAACGGCCAGAAGGTCATTACCAACCTGAACTTCATGCGCGCATCCGACTACCTGAGCGTGGCCCCCGGCACCTACACCATCGGCATCGCGCCCACCGGCGGCAACATCATTTTCACCAGTGAGGCGACGGTGGCGGCAGGCCAGGTGATTACGATCTGGGCCAACGGCCTGCTGAACAGCAGCGGTGCCCAGGCCTTTAAGCTCACGCCCTCGGTTGATGCTGAGTTTAAGACTTTCCGCCTGCGGGCGGTGCATGCCATTCCGCAGCTGGCCGGTTCGCCGGTGGATGTGTATGTCAACGGCGAAAAGGCGTTGACCTTCGACTTCTTCACCGTCAGCGATTACGTGACGCTGGACGAGGGCAGCTATGACATTCGGGTGGTGCCCAAGGGCGGCAACCCTGAGACTCAGGCCGTTATCCGGGCCAGCGTGCCTTTCGCTGGCGGCAAAGACTACAGCGTCGTCGCTCGGATTGTTGATGGCCAGCCCGGCGCAACTGTGCTGGAAGACAACAACAGCAAGCCCGAGCAGGGCAAAGCCCGCATTCGCGCCGCCCACTTCTCGCCCAACGCCCCCGGCGTGGACATCTTCGTCAACGGCCAGAAGCAGATCACCAACCTGACCTTTACCAACGCCTCGGACTATCTCTCCGTGGCTCCGGGCATCTACACCATCGGCATTGCGCCCACCGGCGGCAGTGTGATCTTCACCCAGCAGCTGCGGGTGCGCGAAGGCCAGGTAGCCACGGCCTGGGCCAACGGCCTGCTCAACACCGAAGGGGCGCAGCGCTTCAAGGTTACCCGCTCGATTGATGCCGACTTTGGCCCGGCTCGCGCCCGTTTCATCCATGCGCTGCCCACGCTCCAGCGCGTTGACATCTTTGTGAACGGCCAGCGTGTGGCCGACGGCGTGCGCTTCGCCACCATCACGGGCTATAGCGCCATTCAGCCTGGCCAGGTGACGATTGAGGTGCGCATCGCTGGCGGCAGTGAGGTGCTGCTGCGCCGCACGGTGCAGCTGGAAGCCAGCCGCGACTACACGTTGGCGCTGGTGCGCCCTGGCCCCGCACAAGCCAGTGCAGCTGAAACGGCTTCGGCGAGCGTCGGCATGGCCGTGCTTGAGGACGACAACACCCCCGCTGCCAACGGCAAGGCCCGCCTGCGGGTGGTCAACCTCTCGCCCGATGCGCCGACGATGGACGTGCGGGCGGGCAACCGCACCCTGCTCGGCGGCCTGAGCTACACCGAAGCCGCTTACACCGACGTGGCAGCAGGCCAGATGCAGGCCGACATGACGGCGGAAGGCACCAGCCGCAGTCTGGCTCAGGCCACACTGTCGCTGGCCCCCGGTAGCGTGACCACTGTGTTTATGCTCGGACTCACCCAGGGTGCATCTGAGGATCAGCGCCTGCGCGGGGTCAGCTCGGTTGACGTAGCTGCGGTCAACGTCATCCACCTGCCGTTTGTCACGCGGTAGGAGTTCGGCGATTGGCGAGTAGAGATGAGCGATTGTCTGAGACTCGTCACAGCGATTGGAGATTGACTCGTGTCGGGTCAATCTCCAATCGCTCATCGCTAATCTCTGCTATGAGCTTTTTCGGCAACACGAGCAGCAATAGCTTGAAAAACAGGGGCGGGCTGGGGGCCAGCAAGGGGGCGGCTAACGCCAATATCCATCGGGACGCGCCCAAGCAGCTCCAGCCCTTCCTGCTGCACCAGCCAGGGCCGCTCACTCTGGGCAAAAACTTCAATCCGTTCGCCGCAATGGGGGCAAACGGCGTAACTCATATTCTCCACAATGCCGATGATGGGGATGTGGTGCTGGCGAAACAGCCCCAGCGAGCGGCCCGCATCCAGCAGCGACATGTCCTGGGGCGTCGTCACTACCACCGCGCCGTCAAGGGCAATCTGCTGCACCAGGCTGATCTGCGGCTCGCCGCTGCCTGGCGGCAAGTCAAGCAGCAGGTAATCTAGCTCACCCCACAGCACATCGCGTAGCGTGCGAATAACGATGCGCCCGGCCTGGTTCGAGTCGGGCAGCAGCGTGTCTTCTTCCCCCACCAGCAGGCCAAGCGACATGATCTTCAGGCCGAAACGCTCCAGCGGCGGGATGTAGGGCTGGTTGCCCACCCGCGCCACCGTCACCATCCCCGAGGCTTTAGCCCGCCGATGCACCCCCAGCATCAACGGCACATTGGGGCCGTAGATGTCGGCGTCGAAAATGCCAACGCGCTTGCCCTGCGCGGCCAGCGCCAGCGCCAGGTGTACCGTGGCGGTGGTTTTGCCCACCCCACCCTTGCCACTGGCCACAGCGATCAACGTGCTGATGTTGGGAATACGATCAGGCATAGCGAGTTACGAGTTACGAGTTACGAGTTACGAGTTACGAGTTACGAGTGTTGGAGACGACGATGAAGAGTGACGAAGGTAGTGCGGACTTCAGTCCGCGTCACACATATACAATTTTGGATTGGCGGAAGTAGTGCCGACTTCAGCCTGCGTCTAGCCTGTACAATTTGCAATTTTGGTAGCGGCGCGATGTATCGCACGATTAAGCCAATGACGCAATACATTGTGCAGCTACATTATGTCCTGTACTATTGATACATAGCTCCATCAGGTATTTTTTCGTTCCAGACACCACATAATGGGTCTTTCCACATGTATCCAGATAGAATTCCGGTATAGCCCGCGTAGGCGGGCTTCGCACATGAGAGCCGCGCCCTTTAGGGCTACGGCGAGCAAATATACCCGTTTAATTTCTTAAAACTCATCAGCGTGTGTTGGTCTTCCAGACGCCGAATTCATTCGGTGGCCGGGCCATCATGTTACGCGGACTGAAGTCCGCACTACGGCCCATACACCATATTATGTTGGAATACGCTCCACACTCGCCCGTAGTGAGTCCATCAACTGAGGCGCGCCAAGCAGCAGCGGCTCGCTGATTTTGCGTCCGTCGAGCAGTTCAGCAGTGGGCTGTGGCTTGCCACTTATGGTCGTCAGCACGCCACCCGCCGCTCGCAGCAGCGCCAGGCCGCCCGCCAGATC
>JALONX010000235.1 GCA_025454695.1 Chloroflexaceae bacterium | reverse complement strand
ATCACCGCCCGGCGGAAGCCCAGTTTGGCGGCTTCGCTCAGCCGTCGGTCAGTCTGGCTGACGCTGCGCAGTTCGCCCGAAAGGCCAATTTCGCCCACCAGCACCATGTCCGGGTCAATCCGCTGGTTGCGGTACGATGAAACAATCGCCAGGGCCACGGCCAGGTCGGCGGCTGGTTCGTTGATGCGCAGCCCACCCACGATGTTGACGTACACATCCTGATTAAACAGCGGCAGACCAACCCGCTTGGATAACACGGCAATCAGCATCAGCAGCCGGTTCAGGTCGAAGCCGTTGGTGGTGCGGCGGGGCTGGGCATTGCCGGTGTTGGAGGTGAGCGCCTGCACCTCCACCAGCAGCGGGCGGGTGCCTTCCAACATCACCGCCACCGTCGAGCCGGGAGTGCCGGCGTTGCGCTCCGCCAGAAAAACCTGAGACGGGTTGGCAACCTCGCGCATGCCGTCGTTCACCATCTCAAACACACCGACCTCGTTGGTGCTGCCGAAGCGATTTTTCACCCCCCGCAGCAGGCGGTATTGGTGAAAACGGTCACCTTCCAGGTAGAGCACAGCATCCACGATATGCTCTAGCACACGGGGGCCAGCAATCGCGCCTTCTTTGGTGACATGGCCCACCAGGAAGATGGGAATGCTGAGGTTTTTGGCCATGTGCAGCAGCCGCAGGGCACCTTCGCGCACCTGGCTCACGCTGCCCGCCGCCGAGGTCACATCCTCAAGGTAGACGGTCTGGATCGAGTCCACAATCACCATGCGGGGCCGCAGCTGGTTAATCTGCTCCAGAATCGCATCAAGCGAGGTTTCGGAGTAGACATACAGATTTTCAGGGTCGAGGCCAAGCCGTTCCGCCCGCAGTTTGATCTGCTGGGCCGATTCTTCGGCGCTGATGTAGAGCGCCGGGCCGACTTGTTCGGCAAAGTGGGCGCCAACCTGGGTCAGCAGGGTAGTTTTGCCAATGCCGGGGTCGCCGCCAATCAGCACCACCGAGCCAGGCACCAGCCCGCCGCCAAGCACGCGGGCGAACTCCTCGCCCAGCACCGGCAGCCGCTCGAAGCCGTCAATCGTCACCTGGCGCAGCGGCACGGGGCGATTGGCGTTGTCGGGCTGGCTGCGGCCACGGGCCGCGGGGCTACGCTGTTCCACCTGTTCCACCAGGCTATCCCATGTGCCGCAGTCGGGGCATTTGCCCATCCAGCGGCTCTGCTGCGAGCCACATTGCTGGCAAACGTAAATTGTGCGCGTTTTTGCCATAGAAGAACATTATACCATTCTATGTGGAAGCTGTAGGTGATGGGGTGGTGAGTTGTTGATCGTGCGGGCAGTAGCTGGGGTGTAGCGGCGGGATGTTTCATCGTAGTTCATTGGCACCACCGTGGATGACACTGTATGCCCAGCATGCAGCGTAGGGCCGTCATACTTGGCGGCCCTACGCTGTATTCGATGCTACTCATCAAATGCCTGGAAACACTGTGCTAGATGGAAAACAAAAGCCCCGACCTTTGCAGGTCGGGGCTATGCCGTTTGTATCATTTGCCGTTGCCTACACCAGAGCGGCGCTTTCCTCTGGCTCTTCCTGTTCGATCTGGCGCTGAGTGCGCAGGCGGAGCAGGTCGTCCTTGGTGTCCACCAGCACCGTGTCACCGTTCTGGAAGCGCCCGTTCAGCAGCCCTTCGGCAATCGGGTCTTCTAGCAAGTTGGTGATGATGCGGCGCAGCGGGCGTGCCCCGAAGGCCGGATCGTAGCCGCGCTTGCCGAGAAGATCGAGGGCGTCGTTGTTTACCTCCAGCTTGATCTGGTGATCATCCAGCTGCACCTGCACCCGCCGCAGAATGTACGAGGCGATCATGCGAATCTCCTCGGTGGTGAGCGGGTGGAAGATGATGGTGGCGTCGAGCCGGTTCAGGAACTCGGGCCGGAAGAGTTGCTTCAGCGCGTCGTCCACCTTGCGCCGCATGTCCTCCTCTTCAATGCCCACGGAGTTGCCGCCAAAGCCGATGCGGCTGGCCCGCCGAATATGCTCCGTACCAACATTACTTGTCATAATGATGATGGTGTTGCGGAAATCAACCTTGCGGCCCTTGCCGTCGGTCAGGTTGCCATCCTCCAGCACCTGGAGCAGCAGGTTGAAGGCATCCGGGTGCGCCTTTTCAATTTCGTCGAACAGCACCACGCTATAGGGCTTGCGCCGCACCGCGTCGGTGAGTTGGCCACCTTCGCCGTAGCCGACGTAGCCGGGAGGCGAACCGACCAGGCGGCTGGTGGTGTGGCGCTCCTGGAACTCCGACATGTCAATCTTGATCAGGGCATCTTCCGAGCCGAACATAAACTCGGCCAGGGCTTTGGCCAGTTCGGTTTTACCGACGCCAGTTGGCCCCAGGAAGATAAAGCTGCCGATAGGCCGTTTCGGGTCTTTCAGGCCCGCCCGTGCCCGGCGCACCGCCCGCGAGATGGTGACGATTGGCTCTTCCTGGCCCACCACCCGGTTGTGCAGAGCGTCTTCCATCTGCATCAGGCGGGTGGTTTCGTCGCCGGTGAGGCGCGTCACGGGCACACCCGTCCACATGCCCACTACCTCGGCAATGTCTTCCTCGGTGACATAGGGCCGCTCGATGCTGCGGTTTTCTTCGCCGCCGCCCATCTCGCTTTCAATCTTGGCGATGCGCCCCTGCATGCGCTCCTCGCGGTCGCGCAGGTCAGCTGCCAGGTCGAACTGGCGCTCTTCCAGGGCCGCCTCACGCTCCTTGCGGATGGCTTCCAACCCCCGTAGCGCGTCGCGCAGCTTGGGCGGGGTGGCCGAGCGATACATGCGTACCCGGCTGGCGGCTTCGTCAATCAGGTCAATCGCCTTGTCGGGCAGGAAGCGGTCGGGCACATAGCGGGCCGAAAGGGTTGCCGCCGCCTTAATCGCCTCGTCGCTGATCTGCAACTGGTGGAAGTCTTCGTAGCGGCTCTTGATACCGCGCAGAATCTGGATGGTGTCTTCCACCGTCGGCTCGTCCACCATCACCGGCTGGAAGCGCCGTTCGAGGGCCGCGTCCCGTTCGATGTATTTGCGGAACTCATCAAGCGTGGTTGCGCCAATGGTCTGCAATTCACCCCGGCTCAGGGCTGGCTTGAGGATGTTGGCCGCGTCCAGCGTGCCTTCCGCGCCGCCCGCCCCGATGATGGTGTGGAACTCGTCAATAAAGAGGATGCAGCGAGTCTCTTTAATCTCGTCAATCACCCGCTTCAAGCGCTCTTCAAACTGGCCGCGATACTTGGTGCCAGCCACCAGTGCGCCCATATCCAGCGTCACCACGCGCTTACCCTTAATACTGTCGGGCACTTCACCCTGGATAATGCGCTGGGCCAGCCCTTCCACAATCGCCGTTTTACCGACACCAGGTTCGCCAATGAGGGCCGGGTTGTTTTTGGTGCGGCGGGAGAGAATCTGAATCACACGCTCAATTTCGTGCTGGCGGCCCACAATCGGGTCAAGCCGTCCGGCCTCGGCCATCTCGGTAAGATCAGTGCCAAGGGCATCCAGATACGGTGTTTTGCTCTGACGCTGGCTGCTACTGCCGCTGCCACTGCCGCTGCTGCCCGACGAGCGCGACTCACTGCCTCCGCCGGTGCCGTGGCGCAGCACGCGCATCACCTGGTTGCGCACCTGTTCCAACGATACACCCATAATGTCGAGTACACCAGTGGCAACGCCTTCGCCGTTACGCACCAGGCCCAACAACAAATGCTCGGTGCCAATATAGTGGTGGTTGAGGCGGTTCGCCTCTTCAATGGCAAATTTAATCACCTTCTGTGCCCGCGCCGTCAGTTCCTGATTGGTGGCGTTGCTGCCTTCGCCAATGCCAACAATAAATTCAACGGCACTACGGGCCTGGGGCAGCTTCACCCCCAGGTCATCCAGTACCCGGGCGGCAATGCCCTCGCTTTCGCGGATGAGGCCGAGCAGAATATGCTCGGTGCCAATGTATGGGTGGTTAAACCCACGCGCCTCTTCGGTGGCGAGTTGCAATACTTGCTTGGCACGCTTCGTAAACTTACTGTACAAGTCAGACATAGGTTTCTCCACTAGCATCGAACCCCTGCACGCTACAGGGAAGGGCAAAACCTGGGCCAACGGTCAGACATGCGCGAAGTCTGACACTGAACAAGCAAACAGGGCTTCTCCAGTGTGATGTTTCTCCATGATACGACACTCTGATGACGGAGGCAAGAGATACAGCGCCACTTTCAGGTCAACTATAACGGCACAACCCGCACAAGCGAGCTGAGACCTGCGCCGATGCGATGATTGCGAACGTTGTGTTGGCAGCGCATGCGGTGCTTGTTGTAGCTGAAGAAGGGCCGTTATACGAGGCCTGGCAGGGGCATACACACGCCACGGGGAGCTATCCCGTCCTACGGCGGGCGCACATCTGGCAGCGGCAGCGTCAGCCGCTGTCAACCAGATGCCTCACTTTCTTCCGCTGGCGACGTGTCCTCTGGCTCCGGTTCACCTTCGGTCGAGCGACGGAGCGTTAGCCCCATGCGCTTGCGGGCGGGGTCAATGCGAATAATGCGGGCCTGCACCACGTCACCTTCTTGCACCACTTCGCGTGGGTGCTGGATGCGTTCATCACCCAGTTCGGAAACGTGGATCAAGCCTTCCACCCCGTCTTCAATGCGGGCAAAGGCGCCAAACGAGGCCAGTTGGGTGATGGTTCCTTCCACCATCTGGCCCAGTTGGTAGCGTTCGCTCACCGAAACCCAGGGTTCATTCTGAGTCCGCTTGATAGACAGGGCAATACGTTTGCGGTCGTTGTCAATACTGAGGATGTATACTTTGACCTTGTCGCCTGGTTTCAGCACCTCGTTGGGGTGTTTCACCCGGCTCCAGGAGATCTCCGACAGGTGAACAAGGCCATCGGCTCCGCCAATATCAACAAAGGCACCAAAATCGCAAACGGAGCTGACGACGCCGTTGCGAATGTCACCTTCTTTAAGAGCCGAGAGCAACTCGTCCTTTTTGTATTCGCGAGTCTCTTGCACCGCCTGCCGCTCCGAAAGGATCAGGCGGTTGCGGTTGCGATTGATCTCGATCACCTTCAACTCAAGCTCATGGCCAACCATGCGCGCCATGTCCGACTGTTTCTGTGCCTCGGGGCCGCGGCTGATGCCGCTGACCTGCGACGATGGCACAAACCCCCGTACCCCATCCAGGTTCACCAGTAGACCACCCTTGTTGTAGTTGACGACTTTGGCGCGAATAATGTCGCCAGTCTCGTTGGCGGTCTGGAGGGTGCGCCAGCTTTTTTCCTGCCGTGCTTTGTCAACCGACAGGATGGCGCGGCCCTCTTTGTCCTCCGTCTGTACCACAAAGACAAGCAACTCATCGCCAATCTGAAGCGCGGAACGCTCTTCAGACGAGAGCGACTGCATTTCGCGGGAGGGCACAACGCCTTCCGCTTTTGCACCAATGTCAACAAGGATTTCATCCTTGTCCACACGCATGATGGTGCCGTCTACAGTGTCGCCGTACTTCAGGTTGCGGTAGTCGTGAGCGGGGTCGTTCAGATACTGCTCCATCTGGTAGTCGTCGTCTACCTCGTGGGCAGTGCCGTTGCCGTTGGCTGATTCGGTTGGTAACGCGAGAGGCCCGGTGGCGATGCGTTTCTGTTCTTCCATGCGCCTTCCCCAATAGAGGCCGGGATACGGGAGAGAATGGATTTTATCCCTGATCCATTATACGTGCATCATGATCAAAACGCAAGGGTTACGCGGATGCCTAACCAGATGGCTAGGGATAGTTGTTCACCGCAAAGCACGCGGAGGGCGCAGGGTAGTTCCGTTGTGCCGGTGGGCGACGATAGACTCACGAGTCCACGTTCGCCGTCTCATCGCTATCCTCGGCTGCCTCGCCGTCGGTCTCGTCATCTGCCGCTCCCTCATCGTCATCCTGTGATGGTGGCGGCGCGGGGGCGGCAGTGCGGCTAGGGCGGGGCGAGTTTATGGGCGATCCCGGTTCGGGTTCCGCCGGGCCGCCCACTTCGCGGGCCAGCAACGGTTCTTCGGCTGGTTCCTCCAGCATGCTCTCGTCGCTTGCCTCAGCGCCCGCAGCTACTGCGTCGGCATCAGTGGTGCTGGCTTCGTCGGCGTTTGTTTCGGCGGGGCGGGCGGCCAGGTCTTTCGAGGGGGCGTTTTCAACCGTAGCCTCGCGCACCCGCTCGTGGTCGGGCGGGAGGGCGATGGGAAGGGGGAAACTGTCCACGGCTGGCGGCTGCGCGGGAACGACCTGGTCGTGGGCGGGGGTTGGCGGCGTTGGCACTAATTGGGCATGGGGGAAGATGGTCATTTCATTGCTCCGTGGTTCGCTTGTAATGGTAGAACGTGCTGGCGTTCGGCATTGAGAACGACGTTAGTCCGCTGTTGTCGCAAGTTCTGCGGCCTGCTTTTCAGGAAGCTCGAGCGCAATGGCCTCGGCTTGCGGTGTGGCGGGGCGGCGCAAACGGCGCAGGCCGCCTGCTTCGCCCAGGGCAAACAGGGCGGTGGTGCATGGTGGCACCGCGCCGCCAAACGGCAGCGCAGCGCCCGCATTGGCCAGGCGGGCCTCGGCATAGGCAAGCAGGGCGCTACACTGGCTCGCGTCATCGAGTTCGACCGCTAGCAAGTAGCTCCAGGCTGTGGCCAGGGCGCTGTCGCCCTGCTGCTGGGCCACAAGGCGGGCGGCCATCGGCGCGTGGCTTTCGGCACCGTTGCGTCGCAGCCGGGGCCAGAAGCGGCGGGCCTGCTGCTGTGTCAGCTCCGGCGCGAGGGCGGCCAGGGTGGCCAGGCTCCATGCGTCGCACAGCGGGTTGCTCCAAAGGCTGCCCGAACGCATGCGGGGGTTGTAGCTGGCCCGGAATGCGCCGCGGCCTGGCAGTGTAGGGCCAGCCAGCACCATGTGGTTGGCCAGGTGCTGCTGCCAGCGTTTGCCCGCATCGGCCAGGCTGTCGTTGTGGCTGGCATCGTGCAGGGCCAAAGCCCAGATGGCGTGGTGCATGGTGAATGGCACTACACGCCCAGGGCTGCTTTCGACGCCGCCGTGTTCGGTCGCCCGCATCTGCCTGGCGATGGCGCTGGCCAGGCTGGTATGGGTGTAGCTGAAGCGGGCATCGCTGTGCCAGAAGAGGGTAAACGGCTCGTCATAGCGGCGGTCGCCGGTGGCCATTTCCAACGCGCCAATCATCATCGCCAGGTGGGCACTGTAGTGAATGTGACCTTCCGCAATCACATCGGGCAGCACGCTGCGCTGTTCAATCTCGCTGGCCCGTTCGGCCCAGACGCGCCGTTGCAGCGCCCGCTCAACCAGGGCGACCATAGCCTTGTGGGCGCGGGCCTGTTCTTCGGCTTCGGCCTCGGGGTGCATGTGCAGGGCTGCCAGAGCGTAGCAGGGCAGGGCCAGTTGCAGGTGCAGGGCAAAGTTGCCCCCTTCGCTGACGTTCGTCACAAAACCGTCCCAGCGGTTGGCTGGCTGGAGGGCCAATCCTTCAAGGGCGTTGAGATAACGCGAGAGTCGTTCGTTCAACATATAATTATGGGCCTGTGATAAGCAAATCAGTAAATGTAACCGTTGCGCCACCCCGTTCAAACGTCTTCACCGCCAGGCCAACCTGGCCACTGGCGAAGGCGCGGTCGCGGGCCTCTTCGAGCCATATGCCGTTGACGAAGAGGCCAATGCGGTCGTCACTGGTGACGACCCGCAGGGTGTTGGGTTGCCCTTCGCCACGAATAGCAGACGAAGGCGTCCAATTGATAATGGTTTGCCAGGTGCCGTTGTCAAAGCGTTCCAGGTTGTAGAAACCGTTGGCAGCGACATTAAACAGATAGAAGTTGCGCTCGTTCTGGTAGCGCACCAGCAGGCCCATGGCACTATCGGCTGGCCCACTAGCGAGCATGGCCGTGACACTTATGTCACTAGTAGTATACACCCCTTTGGCA
>JALONX010000234.1 GCA_025454695.1 Chloroflexaceae bacterium | reverse complement strand
GCCCGTGTGGTCGCCCGACGGCCAGCGCATCGCGTTCGCGTCCAAGCGCCACGGCAATGACGACGTCTTCGTCCTGCCTGTGAACGGCGGGCCGGGTTCCCACGAACATGAACGAGCGCATCATCGTCGGACTAGATGTTGGTACCACCAAGATTAGCGTCAGCGTTGGCCAGATTGACGCAAACGAGCAGATTCGACTCATTGGCACTGCCACCACGCCCGCCCGTGGTATTGACAAGGGCATGGTGGTGAATATCGAGAACGCGGCCCAGTCTATCGCCGCCTGTGTGAAGCAGGCCGAGCGACTCACGGGTTTCCGCATCGAGACCGCCTTTGTGGGCGTGTCGGGCCGCCACATCCAGTCGCAGAACAACCGGGGCGTGGTGGCGGTAGCCCGCACCAACAACGAAATCACCACTCAGGATGTAGATCGGGCGGTGGAATCGGCCCAGGCGGTGGCGCTGGCTTCCCGCCGCGAAATTCTGCATGTGCTGCCCCGCTGCTACACGGTTGATAGTCACAGCGGCATACGCGATCCCATCGGCATGTCGGGCTTCCGGCTGGAGGTGGAGGCCCACCTGGTGAGCGGCGACGCGATGGCGATTGAGAACCTGGTGAAGAGCGTGGAACGGGCCGGGCTGGGGATTGACGAGCTGGTGGTGGGTGTGATTGCCGACACCGAAGCGCTGCTCACCGCTGACGACCGCGAGCGGGGCGTGGTGCTGCTGGACATTGGCGCGGGCACCACGGGCATGGCGATTGTGACCCACGATGCCGTCTGGCACACGGGCGTGCTGCCTGTTGGCGGTGCCCACATTACCAACGACATTGCGGTGGTGCAGCAGCTGCCCCACCCGCTGGCCGAGTCGCTCAAGCTGGCCCACGGTTCGGCCCTCAGCAGCACGGTGGTCGCCGCCGACGATGTTATTCATGCGTCAGCGGGCGAAAGCCAGTCGCCGCCGGTGAGCCGCACGGTGTTGCAGCAGATTGTGCGGGCGCGGGTGGAGGAGTTGGCCGACCTGGTGGCGGTGCAAATTCGGCAGAGTGGCTACGAGGGCATTCTTCCCGGCGGCGTGGTGCTGACGGGCGGTACCTCACACCTGCCGGGGTTGGATGAGCTGTTCCGCAACACACTGGGCGTGCCGGTGCGCCACGGGCGCTGCGTCAACGTGGTGGGCGTGGAAGACCTGGAAGTCGAACTGCCCTCGTCGGCGGTGAGCATGGGCCTGGTCTGCTGGGGTGCCCGCTACGGCGTGGCCCGCCGACCCGAACCAAAGGCCGAAAGCCGGGTGCGCCCGCTGCAAAACGGCTACACCTGGGTTAAGACCTGGCTGAAGGAATTCGTGGCGTAATAATCGCTCGCAAAGCCGGTTTTCTCGCGCAAAGGCACAACGTTTTCTCTCGCAAAGGCGCAAAGCTCGCAAAGCCTTTTTCTCACAAAGGCACAAAGGCACAAAGGCACAAAGTGTTCTCGCGCAAAGCCGCAAAGCTCGCAAAGGTTTTGAGATCGACGTTTCTCTGAAACATCTTGGCGACTTTGCGGTTTTGCGCGAGACAACATACATAACATTATCTACGAGAAGGAGTAACGATCATGGTGATGAGTCTCGGCAATATGAACGCAGCAGCCTATCGCGGCGACATGCAGGCATACATTAAGGTGATTGGGGTTGGTGGCGGCGGCTCGAACGCGGTTGACCGCATGTTGGCCGACGGGGTGCAGGGCGTGGAGTTTATGACCGTCAACACCGACGCCCAGGCCCTGGCCTACTCGCGGGCGGCGCAGCGCCTCCAGATTGGCGAGGGGCTGACGCGGGGCCTCGGTTCGGGTAGCAACCCGCTGGTGGGGCAAAAGGCCGCCGAAGAGAGCAACGAGCAGATCTACCAGGCGCTGAAGGGCGCGGATATGCTCTTTATCACGGCGGGCATGGGTGGTGGCACCGGCACTGGTGCGGCCCCGGTGATTGCCAGCATTGCCCAGGACATGAAAATTTTGACCGTGGGCGTGGTGACGCGGCCCTTCGCTTTCGAGGGCAGCCACCGCCGCCGCTCTGCCGAGCAGGGCATCGAGCAGTTCCGCCCGCTGGTAGACACGCTGATCGTTATTCCCAACGACCGGCTGTTGCAGATGGCCAACAAGCATACCTCGATGGTGGAAGCCTTTCAGATGGCCGATGGCGTGCTGCGCCAGGGCGTGCAGGGCATTTCCGACCTGATTACGCAGCGCGGCTTGATCAATGTGGACTTCGCCGACGTGCGAACAATTATGTCGCAGCAGGGATCGGCGCTGATGGCGATTGGCACTGGCATGGGCGAAACGCGGGTGATGGACGCCGTGAATGAGGCAATTGCCTCGCCACTGTTGGAGGTATCAATTGATGGGGCGCGTGGGGTACTCTTTAACGTTGTTGGTGGTGAAGACCTGGGTCTGCTGGAAGTCTATGACGCTGCCGAGATTGTGGCCCAGGCGGTTGACCCGGAAGCCCACATCATTTTTGGTGCCGTCATCGATCCTAACATGCCGCCAGGACAGGTTCGCGTCACGCTGATTGCGACGGGCTTCGACCCGGCCCGCATCCAGGCCCAGCAGGGCCGGGGGCGGCAGGGGGTGCAGCAGCGCCCGGCGGGTATGAACGTTCCCGCCATGCCCGGCGGCCTGGTGGTGCCAGCGGCCCCGGCTCTGGTGCCAGCCACCCCGGCGATGGTGCCTGCGCTAGCCTCGGCCATGCGCCCCGCCGCCCAGGCTCAGCCCACCGCCCCCGCCACCGGGGCGCTGCCGCAGATGCAGCGGGTGCAGCCCCTGCGCATGCCCGCCGCAGCCG
Organism: Chloroflexaceae bacterium; assembly: GCA_025454695.1. GTDB lineage: Bacteria > Chloroflexota > Chloroflexia > Chloroflexales > Chloroflexaceae > JALONX01. The sequence goes on along the minus strand of JALONX010000234.1, from coordinate 5,152 downwards.
ATGACCTGGACATTCCAACGATTTTGCGCCAGCGCAAAGGGTAGGTGAGTAACGAGTAACGAGTAACGAATAACGAGTGACGAGTGAACGCAGTGCCGGGTAGCCTGAAAGGAAAATGAGGGAAACAAGGGAAATTTCGTCACGTTGCGAAAGATATGTCCCGCATTTCCTTTGTGGTTGCGGTCTGCACTACAACAAAAAGAGCGCGGAGATGGGGATCAGCATCCCTCATCCTCCGCGCCCTCCGCGTGCTCTGCGGTGCAAGGCTGCCCGATTCTAGCGGCGGCGGCCTTTGTGTTTGTGCTTATCTTCCTCGTAGGTTTCGTAGGTGTAGTCGTCCTCGTAACCAACAAAGGAGGGGCTGTAGCCACAGCGGCTGCATACTTCCGCGCCACCATCAACCTTTACATGCGCCGTCGAGCGGCCACAGTCTGGACAATAATTCACATTTCCTTTTGCTGAACCAAACAACCGGAACATCGCTCGTCTCCTTCTGAGATGGTATGGTGATCGCTGGCGAATATGTTGTGGTGAGTGTGCCGACAATGTCTCGTCGCATTTATCATCCTTCATGTAAGACGCGAATACCATCCATGTGGATGACGAGAAGATAACGGCAAGATTGCAGGAAGATGACAATGAACCAGCCCTACCGACCCATTCGTCCTCCGCGAACCACTTCCGGCCCGGCTCCAGCCCGTTTCAACGAGGCTAGTGCTGACGGCACCGGCCAGCGCCTGGATGCCAGCACGCCCAAGGCCACCCCAGGGCGCTGGCGCACGCTGGCCTTGCTGGTGGTTATGTTTGTGTTCCTCGGCGCTATCGCCATCCGCGTGAGCGACCTGCAAGTGTTTAAGCAAAGTGAACTGGCTGAGCGGGCCGAACGCACTGTTACCCGCGCCATCACCATTCCGGCCCAGCGCGGCACCATCACCGACCGCAACGGCACGGTGCTGGCCATGGACGTAGACCGCCACAGCCTCTACGTCGTGCCCGACCTGGTGCCGGAAAAGGAACGGGCCGCCCTCGCCGCCACGCTGGCCGGGCTGCTTAACCTGCCGATTGACGATATTCTACCTGCTTTAAGCGACCCTAAATCCCGCTGGCGTTTGATCCAGCGGGGCCTTGCGCCAGAAACGGCGAAAGCGGTGCGCGAGTTGGAAGAACCGGCCCTGCGCATGATTTTCGAGCCGCAGCGCGTCTATCCCCAGGGCGAACTGGCGGCCCATGTGATTGGCGGCGTCAACGGGGCGGGCGATGGGCTGGGCGGGGTTGAGGCTTTCTACCAGCGCACCCTGCGCGGGGCCACCGGCGTGATCACCGCAGAAGTTGACCCGCTGAACCAGCCCATTCCGCTGCGTGCGCCGCAGCAGCAGGCCGTGCGCGACGGCGCTGATCTGCAACTGACGCTTGACCTGCCGTTGCAGGTGCTGGCAGAAGAGGCGCTCCGTGCGGCAATCGAGACTCAGCGGGCCGAGTCGGGCACGGTGCTTGTGATGGATGTACGCAGCGGTGCGCTACGGGCGATTGCGAATTACCCGACCTATGACCCCAACAACTACATGGCAGTTCCGCCCGAGCGCTACTCGCTGAACCCGGCCCTGGGCCGCGTGTATGAGCCTGGCTCCACCTTCAAAATCCTGACCCTTGCGGCGGGGCTGCAATCGGGTGCGTTTAATGCCAACACCCAGGTAGCCGACACGGGCGTGATCAACTACTACGGTTGGCAACTGGGCAACTGGAACCGCATGGGCAACGGCAACATCACGCCGGGCGGCATGCTCTACTTCTCCAGCAACGTCGGCTCCATCCGCCTGAATGAGCTGACCGGCAAAACGGCCTTTTATGAAACGGTGCGGGCCTTTGGCTTTGGCCAGCCGCTGGGCGTAGATTTGAGTGGTGAGGCGGGCGGAATTGTGCCCGATCCACGGGCGGAAAACTGGTCGCCCATCCAGCTTGGCACCAACTCTTACGGCCAGGGCCTGGCGGCGACGCCGCTGCAAATTGTTCACATGGCGGCTATCATCGGTAATGATGGTGTGCCAGTGCGCCCTCGCATTGTCGAGCGAGTCTGCAACGAGGGCGGCTGTGTGCAGGAGGCCGCCGATGCCGGGCCAGCAGTGGTGTCGCCGGGGGTGGCGCGGGCCATCCGCGAGATGCTGGTGCAGAGCGGCAACCACTATGTGAACCCGGCCAAGCCCGACCGGCTCTGGCTGGTGCCGGGCTACGCCGTGGGTGCTAAAACTGGCACTTCGTCTATTCCCGACGGTCGCGGTGGCTACGAAGATAACGCAACCATCGGCTCGGTGGTGGGGTTGGTGCCCGCCGACCAGCCGCGCTACGCCCTGCTGGTGGTGGTGCATCGCCCGCAGAAAGACCTGTTTGGTCTCCAGGCCGCTGTGCCGGTGTTTCGCACCGTGGCGGCGCATCTGGCCCGTGAGTCCGACGTGCCACCGGATGAGTCGAAACTTGGCCCTGGTCAGCGGGTGGCAGTGGTCGAATAGCCCCGAATATCTTAACGCAGAGGCGCAGAGACAAGATGAATGCGTAATGCGTGATACGTAATGCGTAACCAGAGAACGGATTACGCATTACGCAGTACCTGCCTGGATCGTTCGTCGCTCATCATCCTCATCTCACCTGCGCAACAGGTAAGGTTACGGAGCAACGTCGTTCTTTCCAGTAGTTATGGTAGTTGGGCCACTGCTCACGTCCCTACCAACGGGTGCTCTCATTGAATTTACGCAGTACGCAGTACGCATCGGTTCTCGATTCATCGTTCATCGTTCGTAAAAGAGGTTTCTATGGGCAAACGTTTCATCTCCATCCTTCTTTCATGCACCTTTATTGTTACGCTGCTGGCGGCATGCGGCCCCCGTTCGGCGGGGTTGAATGACCCGGCGGTGCAGCCGTTGGTGCCGACTGCCCAGATTGCCCGGCAGCCCGGCGACCCGACGGCTATCAACGCACCCACGGCGGTGTCGCAGCCGGCGGTGGCTCCCACGGCGCTGCCCATGGCGCAGCCAGGGGCCGCAACGGCGATGCCGATTCGCCAGGGGCCGGGCGGCCTGCCCTACCCGCTGCGGCTGCCAGAACTCAATTTTGGTGTGGTGGGCCACCTCTACTACACCGACCGGGGCACGGCCCTGGGGCGCACCCGCGAGGCCGGGTTTAACTGGTTCCGCCAGCAGGTTCACTGGCGCGATATTGAGGATCGCAGCGGGCAGTTTTTCTGGGGCGAACTCGACAACATCGTTGCCGACGTAAACGCCCGTGGGTTGTTGCTGATGATCAACGTCACCCGCTCGCCCGCGTGGCACACCGACAACGGTGGCGACGGCCTGCCCAACAACCCCGAAGCCCTGGGGCGCTTCGTCGGCGCAATGGCCCAGCGCTACAAGGGCCGCGTGCATGCGATTAAAATCTGGAACGAGCAGAACCTGGCCTATGAAAACGGCGGCCCGGTGACCAACGACTCGGCGGGGCGCTACGTGGAGGCGCTGGTAGCCTCGTACAACGCCATCAAAGCCGCCGACCCGAGCATCATTGTGGTCAGCGGGGCACCGGCATCCACCGCCACCACCGACCCCAACATCGCCATGGACACCATCTCGTATCTGAAGGCGATCTACAGCTACGACAACGGTAAAATTCGTGATTTCTTCGACGTGCAGGCGTTTCACCCCGGTGGCGCGGCCAACCCGCCCGACACGCTCTGGCCCGACAACCCGAGCGCTGCGCCGGGCTGGAACGACGACGCCTCGTTCTATTTCCGCCACCTGGAGAACCAGCGCCGGGTGATGGAGGAATTTGGTTTGGGCAACCACCAGGTCTGGGTTACCGAGTATGGCTGGGCCACCCAGAACACCTCGCCAGGCTTTGAGTACGGCAACCTGATCTCGTTTGAGACGCAGCGCGACTACCTGGTGGGCGCAATTCGCTACACCCACGACAACTACCCCTGGGTGAGTAACATGTTCCTCTGGAACCTGAACTTTGCCGTGCTGAAGCGCGAAAACAACCTCGACACGCTGCACGAACAGGCATCGTTCAGCATCTTCAACCCGGACTGGTCACCCCGCCCAGCCTTCTTCGGCGTGCAGCAAACCATCAGCGCCCTGCGGGGGAACTAAATTCACTGCAGAGGCCGGAGGGCGCGGAGATAAGAGATTGAGGATTGTGGATGTCTACATGCTATGTCTAGATACAGCCCCCTTCCATCCTCTGCGCTCTCCGCGCCTCTGCGGTAACGTTCGGTTCTCCGTGCGCTCCGCGATAAAACTTCGCCAAAAGTAGGTTGACAAAGGCGATGTAACGTAGTATTATATGAAAGCTGCAAACGGGAACGTTTGTTGTACGTGCCGAAGTGGCGGAATTGGCAGACGCGCTACGTTCAGGGCGTAGTGAGGGTGACCTCGTGTGGGTTCAAATCCCACTTTCGGCACCACACAGTAGGGGCGGGGTATCCCCGCCTCTACGCACGTACTGGGGGATAGTTTAAAGGTAGAACACCTGATTCTGGCTCAGGTAGTTGGGGTTCGAGTCCCTGTCCCCCAGCCATTATGGTAGACACACAAACAGCGCCCGGTTGAATGATCCGTCATTCACTGGGCGCTGTTTGTGTATCGTAGAATGTACACGATGTGCGGCGCTGTGTGCCTTTGCGGATGCCTTGTTGTAAAAGGAGTGCTGGTATGTCACCCTCGCTTGCCACGTTGAGCTACGCCGACGTGGCCAAAACGATTGACCACTCGCTGCTGCGGCCCGAACTGACCACCGCCGAGGTGCTGGCAGGGTGTGCCCTGGCCCGCCGCTACGAGGTGGCTTCGGTCTGTGTCAGGCCGTGTGATGTGGCCCTGGCGGTGGAGACCCTGGCTGGCTCCAACGTGCAGGTGGGCACGGTCATCGGCTTTCCGCATGGTAGCAGCACCACCGAGAGCAAAATAGCTGAAGCTCGCCAGGCCGTGGCCCTGGGCGCAACCGAACTCGACATGGTGCTGAACATCGGCTGGCTGCGCTCGGGGCGCGACGCCGAGGTGCAGGCCGACATTGCCGCTGTGGTAGGTGCCGGGGGCGAGGCGCTGGTGAAGGTGATTTTGGAAAATGCCTACTTGACTGACGAAGAAAAGGTGCGTGGCTGCAAACTGGTGGA
>JALONX010000233.1 GCA_025454695.1 Chloroflexaceae bacterium | reverse complement strand
ACGGCCTCGCTGGCGACGGTGGTGCTGGAGCGCATCTTCGACGGGCTGGTGATGCTGCTCTTCGTGTTTGTGACGCTGCCCTTTGCCCCGCTGCCCGCCATCTACCGTGAGGCAATTATTGGGCTGAGCGCCCTGTTTCTCGGTGCCCTGCTGGTGTTTTTTGCGCTGGCTGCCCGCCCCGAACGCATGAGCCGCGTCTACGCCTGGTTTGTGGATCGGCTGCTACCCGCCGGGGTGCGTCCCAGGGTGCATGGTTTGTTCGACCGCTTTGTGGTGGGCTTGCAGTCGCTGCGTAGCCCCCGTGAGCTGGCAGTGATCTTTGGGGCCACTATGCTGATCTGGCTGGTGGAAACGACGAAATACTGGCTGGTGATGCAGGCGTTTAATTTTCAAGTCTCCTTTTTTGTGCTGATGTTGATGACGGCGGTGGTGAACCTGGCCACTACCCTGCCTGCCGCGCCGGGCAACGTGGGCACCTTTCATGTGCCGGGCATCCTGGTGCTGACGCAATTTGGTGTGGCCCAGGCCACCGCCACCAGCTATACCTTTGTGCTGCACGCGGCCCTCTGGCTGCCCATTACGGCGCTGGGAGCCTACTTTATGCTGCGCCAGAGCCTGAGTTGGGGCGACATTGAAAAGGCGACCCACGCCAAAGAGCCGGAGCAGTTGCCCACCGTTGCCGCGCCGCGCCTTCCACCAGAAACAGAGCCAGAAGATATGTCTACGGGAGTACGCTTGTGAAGATCGGCATTCTTGGCGCAGGCGTTGCCGGGCTAACGGCGGCCTACGACCTGGCCCATGCTGGCCATGCGGTGACGGTGTATGAAGCGGCGGCCTTGCCCGGCGGCCTGGCTTCCGGCTTTCGCGACGAGCGCTGGGACTGGCCGCTGGAACGCTTCTACCACCATTTATTTGAAACCGATGACGCCATTATTAAACTGGTGGATGCGATTGGCTTTGGCAATAAGCTCTTTTTCCGCCAGCCGATTACGGCCCAGTGGTGGAACGGGCGCGGCTACGGGCTAACGGGCGGGCAAGCCAACGGGCGCGTGCCGCTGCCGGGGATTGTGGCCGGCGGCCTGGCGGTTTTGGGCTTCCCCGGCCTGCCCTTCGCCGACCGGGTGCGGCTCAACCTGCTGATGGCCTACCTCAAGTTTGGCGTGCGCGACTGGCGCCCGCTGGAGCGGGAAACGGCCACCGCCTGGACGCGGCGCTGGGCGGGCGACACGCTCTACCGGGGCTTTTTCCAGCCGCTGCTGGAAGGCAAGTTTGGCCCCCACACCGAAGAAGTCAACATGTCGTGGCTCTGGGCGCGCTTCAAGGCCCGCTCGGTGAAGCTAGGCTATTTTGCGGGCGGCTTTCAGGCTTTTGCCGACGGTCTGATGGCGGCGGCCCAACGGCGCGGCGTAGGTGTTCACCTGGCGACGCCAGTGCAGGGGCTGGAGCCATGTGGCGAAGGCTGGAAGGTGCTCAGCCCGGCGGGTGAGCAGTGTTACGACCGCCTGGTGGTGACCGGCTCGCCCCAGTTGCTGGGCAAACTGGCCCCACAGCTGCCGCCCGAGTACCTGGGGCAACTCAAGCAACTTCGCTCCATGGGTGCCGTCGTGCTAACCATCGCTCTAACGCAGCCGCTGACCGATCGGCTGTACTGGCTCAACATGCCCAAAAACGAATTTCCCTTTCTGGCCCTGGTAGAACACACCAATTTTATTGAGTCGAAACACTATGGCGGCGACCACCTGATTTATTGTGGCGACTACCTGGAGCCAACGCACGAATATTTCCGCTTGAGCAAAGAGGAGTTGCTGGCCCGTTTTTTGCCCGCCTTGCAGAAGGTCAACCCACGCTTTGAGCCGGGCTGGGTGCGAGCGAGCTGGCTCCACCGCGAAGCCTACGCCCAGCCGATTGTCCCGGTGAACCACTCGCGCAACATCCCGCCGCTGGCAACGCCGCTGAAGGGCCTCTACTGGGCCAGCATGAGCCAGGTCTACCCCTGGGATCGGGGTACCAACTTCGCCGTCGAGCTAGGCCAGCGCGTCGCGAGCGAAGTGAACCGGGGCGCGTAGCGCCCGTGTCTCGCGCAAAGGCGCAAAGGCGCAAAGGACTCGCGCCGGATAGCATAGTCTCTCATCTTTGGGTGTAGATGCGGTGGAACTTTAGCGGTGAGGGTTTGGGAGAAGCGCAGCCTCTCCCAAACCCTCTTTTTTCGCCAAATCTGGCGCAACCGGGCCTGACGCACGGAAGCGCTGCGAGGTGAAGCGGTAGTTCATAAACAAGTGAACTACCGCTTCATAAATAGTTGACTGCTACTTCACAAGATGGTATACTTCGTCTTCATGCTGAGTGACAGCCCCTCAGCGCGTGCGCGTGCGTCCATCACCCTGAACAATGACGTTCCCCGCGTTGAGCGATGGCCGAGATAGAGGAGACGACCTATCAGAGATAAGTTTCGGGTAAACAATCGCATCACGCGGGTGCGTGAAGTGCGGGTCATTGATGAGACGGGTGCGCAGCTGGGCATTCTCGGCATCCGCGAGGCGCTGCAAATGGCTGAAGAGCGGGGCCTCGACCTGGTGGAGGTTGCCCCAAATGCTGTTCCGCCGGTCTGTCGTATGCTGGACTACGGCAAGTTCCGCTATGAGCAGAGCAAAAAAGAGCGCGAAGCTCGCAAAAACCAGAAGCAGGTTGAACTCAAAGAGTTGCGCCTGAAGCCGAAGACTGACGACCACGACCTGAATGTGAAGGCCAACCAGGCGCGGCGGTTTCTCCTTTCGGGCGACAAAGTGAAGTTTACTGTTCGGTTCCGTGGCCGCGAAATGGCCCACCCGGACATTGGCCGCGAGATGCTCGAACAGATGATGGAGAATCTGGCCGACATTGCCGTGGTGGAACAGAAGCCGTTGATGGAAGGGCGAGCCATTTCGCTGATGCTGGCTCCCAATCCGAAGGCGCTGAAGGCGGCCCAACAGGCAGCCCAGAAGGCCCAGCAGGCGGCTCAGGCTCAGTCCGGCAAGGGTCAGGCTGCGAGCGCCGCCCCGGCAGCGGTTGCCGATGACGAAGACGATGTTGACCTCGACGCTGACCTCGACGACGATATTGATGATGATATTGACGACGAGGACGAGGGCAAATTACGGCGGGCGGCAAAGTGTTGCAGGCCAAGGAAGGGCGTGGCCTCAAGCGCAATCGTGCCAAGCGCGTGCGGCGGGCCTACGGCAAGATGTTTCCCACCTCGCCAGCCAATCGCAGCCACCTGGAAGTCGCTCTGCCCTACGGTTTGAAGTAACTCCCACCCGTCGGTAAAAAAGCAAATTATTGGTCGCGTTGGCTCTTGGGGCTGGCGCTTACATGAAATATTGCCTGGAGGATGTGTTATGGCCCGTGTGAAACGTGGCACGATGGTGCGGAAGCGCCACAAAAAATTAATGAAGCAGGTGAAGGGCTATCGTGGCAGCCGCTCGCGCCACTACAAAGTAGCCCACGAGGCGTTGATGCACGCCCTCGCCTACGCCTACCGCGACCGACGCCATCGCAAACGTGACATGCGGCGGCTCTGGATTCAGCGTATCAACGCGGCGGCCCGCCTTAATGGCACCACCTACAGCCGCCTGATGTTTGACCTGAAGGCAGCGGGGATTGATATTGACCGCAAGATGCTGGCCGACATGGCCGTGCGCGACCCGGCAGCGTTCAGCCAGGTGGTTTCCTTTAAAAGCAATGGTGGCAGCATGACGATTGCCCCGGTGCGCCCGGTGGCCCCGCCCGCCCCAGCGCCGAAGGCTCCGGTTGTGCCTTCCCTTGAATCGCTGGTGGTGGAAACGCCGACCCTGCCCGTGGAAACCCCGACTCTGGTGGTGGCAACCCCTGCACCTGTGGAACCTGTGGCTGCCCCCGCGGCGACCACGGCTGAGGGTGTGGCGATTACCTTTGTGGACTACAACCCCGAGGGCGATGACCTCGCCGGTGAGTATGTACGCATTCACAACGGGAGCGACGCGGCTGTTGACCTGACTGGCTGGGTGCTCAGCGACAAGAGTTCCAACCACGTCTACACCTTCCCGGCCTTTACGCTGGCGGCAGGGGCAGATGTGCTGCTCTGGACGAAGAGTGGTGAGAACGACGCTACCAACCTGTTCTGGGCTAACCGCCGCCCGGTGTGGAACAACACTGGCGACACGGCTACCCTGCGCGACGCTGCGGGCAACGAGATCAGCAGCTACAGCTTTTAAGGCTCAGGCGTCATTCGTGATGCGTGTTGCGTAACCTGACAATGGCTATGCAGCTCGGGAGAGATGGTGGGGGTACGCAGCACGGAATACGCAGTACGTAGTGATTACCAGCACCAGCAACGCACAGGTCAAACGCATCCGCTCGTTGAGCGCCGACCCTCGGGAGCGCCGCCGCGAGCGGATGTTTGTGCTTGAAGGGGTGCGTCTGGTTGGTGAGGCCCTGGTAGCGGGAGCTGACTTACGGCTGGCGCTGTTTGTGCCTGAACAGCTGGCGGCAACCGAAGCGGGCCAGCATGTACTGACCGCCCTGGAAGGCCAGCCGGGCTGCTTTCCGGCTACGCCCCAGGTGCTGGCCGCCGCCGCCGACACGGTAACGCCCCAGGGCGTGGTCGCTGTAGCTGCATGGCCAGAGGTGCCGCCCCGCCCCGGACTCACGCTGGTGCTGGATGGGGTGCAAGACCCTGGCAATGTGGGCACGCTGCTGCGTTCGGCTGAGGCCGCCGGGATTGGGCGGGTGATCAGCGGGCGGGGCACTGCCGACGCCTACAGCCCCAAGGTGGTGCGAGCTGCCATGGGCGCCCACTTCTATCTCCCCCTTCTGGCCGATGTGCCCTGGGAGCAAATTGGGGTAGAATTGGGGGACGTGGCTCCTGTCTATGCGGCAGTGGCCAACGCCACCATGCCCTACTACGCCGCCGACTGGAAGCAGCCCGCCGCGCTGATTATCGGCGGCGAGGCCAACGGGGTGAGCCAGGTTGGCCTTGCGTCGGCTACAAAGCTTATCGCCATCCCTATGGCGGGCCGGGCCGAGTCGCTCAACGCAGCGGTGGCTGGTAGCATCATCCTGTTTGAAGCGCTGCGCCAGCGTAGCCGAGGCAGGACGTAATCGAGCCGCGAAGAGACTGCGTACTGCGGACTACGCAAAGCTTTTTCAATGATATTTACGCAGTACGCAATACGTAGTTCGCAGTATAGGTGGTTCTGCAATCTGCAATCCGACGTGAGGCTGTTATGGGAGTTGTTGAAGAGTTAGCGGAAATTGAAGGGCAGGCCCAGGCGGAGTTGGCCGCTGCCGCTGATCTCAACGGTCTGGCGGCTTGGAAGAGTGCCTACCTTGGCAAAACCGGCGCAGTGACGAAGGTAAGCCGGGGTTTGGGGGCGCTCCCGCCCCCCGAGCGGCCTGAGGTTGGCAAACGGGTCAACGCGCTGCTTAAAACGCTGGAAAGCGCCTATGACGAGGCCGAGGCCCGCCTGAAGCTGGCGGCTCAGAACGCCGAGCTAGCTGCCGAACGGATTGACGTGACGCTGCCGGGCCGCCCGCCCGCCGTGGGCCACAGCCACCTGACCAACATGGTGTTGCGCGACATTACCAGCATTTTTGCGCAGTTGGGCTTCCAGGTGTGGGAAAGCCGCGAGGTGGAAACGGACGACTACAACTTCGGCCTGCTCAACTTTTTGCCCGACCACCCCGCCCGCGACATGCAGGACACCTTCTACGTGGACATGCCGCCGAGCGCACCGAAGGTGCTGCTGCGCACCCACACCTCGCCGGGGCAGATCCACGCCATGCGCCGCTATGCGCCGGAGCCGCTGCGGGTGTTGCTGCCGGGCAAGTGCTACCGCAACGAGCAGGTGACGGTGCGCAGCGAGATGATGTTCCACCAGTTCGAGTTTCTGGCGGTGGGGCGCAATATCACGCTAGGCGATCTGAAAGGCACGCTGGACTTTCTGGCCGAGGGGCTGTTCGGCAAAGGCACGCGCACGCGGCTGCGCCCCAGCTACTTCCCCTTCACCGAGCCAAGCGCCGAGATGGACATTAGCTGCTTTCTCTGTGGTGGCAAGGGCTGCCGGGTGTGCAAATATGCGGGCTGGCTGGAGATCGGCGGCTGCGGCATGGTACACCCCAACGTGCTGCGCAACGGCGGCTACGACCCAGATGAGTTCAGCGGCTTTGCTGGCGGCTTCGGCCCGGAGCGCATTGCTATGCTGAAGTATGGCATTGATGATATTCGCTGGTTCCACAGCGGTGACCTGCGCTTCGTCGAGCAGTTCTCCTGAAGATTTGCCACAGAGGCACAGAGGGCACAGAGCATTTTGACTCACTGCGGAGGGCGCGGAGGACGCAAAGTTTTGGAATAAAAAGAAATTACAGCTTTGCGAGTCTGTGCGAACAAAACCATCACCGCCTCTGTGCCCTCTGTGCCTCTGTGGCAGAAGCTTATCGTTCAGCCGATTACGCTGCTTCTGCTCCTGTTTCTCTCTCTCTCCACCCTCTACAATGTGACGGTGCCGCTGGGCGAAGGGCCGGATGAGCCGGGCCACTTTGCCTATGCCCTGTTTCTGGCTCGCGAGGGCCGCTTCCCAGTGCAGCAGGCCGACCCCGCCCGCAGCGACGTGCCGGGCGAGGGTCACCAGCCGCCCCTGGCCTACATGCTGTTGCTTCCCGCTGTGGCCACCTTGCCCCCCACCGAGCAGCGCCTGACACTGATCGCTGACCCGCAGTTTGTGTGGGACGGCGGTGAGGGCGTGGCCGCGTGGCAGCGGAGCAGCCGCGAATACTGGCCCTGGCGGGGCGTGGTGTTGGCCTGGCACCTGGCGCGGGGCATCAACACGCTGCTGGGGGCGCTGGTGGTGCTGTTTGTTTACCTGGCCATGCGGACATGGCAGAAAGAGATGAGGGATTGGCGATTAGAGATTACTTCGGGCCAATCGCCAATCGTCAATCGCCAATCGCTCCCCCTTCTGGCGGCGGCGCTGGTGGCCCTCAATCCCCAGTTTCTCTTCACCTCGGCCCTGGTGACGAATGACATGCTGCTGGCGGCGCTGTGTGGGACGCTGTTCTGGCTGTGCGTGCGCGGCGCAGATCGGAGACCGGAGAACGGACAGCAACGCAGAGAGGCAGAGACACAGAGACGCAGAGTGCAGACTGTTGGGCGATCCAACATCCAAAATTCAAATTTCAAAATTACTAATCGCCAATCGCCAATCGCCAATCGCCAATCGCCCCACGTTCGCTGGGCGCTCATCGTGGGCCTGCTGTTTGGCCTGGCGCTGCTGACGAAGCAGAACGCCCTGCTACTGGGGCCGCTGCTGCTGTGGGGCAGCTGGCGGGTGGCAGGCGGCAACTGGCGCACGGCAGCAGGAGTGACGTTGGGCTGGGGGCTGCTGGCGCTGCTGGTGGCGGGCTGGTGGTACGGGCGCAACTGGCTGCTCTACGGCGACATCTTCGGACTGGAGCTGTTTCAAAGCAAGTTTACCACTCAGGTGTTTGAATGGTGGAACCTGGCCGCATGGCAGGGTGCGCTGCTGCAACTCTTCAGTTCGTTCTGGGCCTATTTCGGCTGGCTGAGCCTGCGCCCGCCGCCGTGGGTTCACTGGTGCTACGGCCTGCTCTGCGGGGCGGCACTGCTGGGCTGGCTCGTCCGGCTTCGCCAATTGATCCGCGAAGAGCGCGAAGGACGCGAAGAAGGACACGCAGTACCCTTCAGCTTCGCGGTTCGTGAGCTTGACGAACGGCAGGGCAGGCGCAGTACGCAGTACGCAGTACGCAACGATAATACTTATTCTCAATTCTCAATTCTCAATTCTCAATTCCTCCCACCTCTTTTGCTTCTGGCGATGACGCTGGTCTGGGTGGTAGCGTTTGCCTTCACCGCCGGGCTGGTGGCGTGGCAGGGGCGCATGCTGTTTCCGGCCTTGCCCGCGATTGCCCTGCTGCTGGCGGGGGGGCTGGTAAATCTGATCGGAGACCGACGACCGGAGACGGAGGCCGAACAACATAGACTAGAACATGATGCTCTTGATCCTGGTGATTCTGGCACCGGTCATCGGTTGCCCGTCCCCGGTCTGGTGCCTGGCTCCGGTCTTCAGTCTCTCGTCCTCGGTCTTCTCGTTGTGCTGGCGCTCTACCTGCCGCTGGCGGTGATTGCCCCGGCCTACGTATGGCCCACGCTGCGCCCTGCCGAGGCGCTGGCCGAGTTGGGCAACCCCACCTACGGGCGCTTTGCCCAGGAGTGGGAGCAGGGCCTGGAGCTGCGGGGCTGGCGGCTAAGCGACACTCAGAATCAGCCCCTGGCGGCGGACGCCCTGCGCCCCGGACAGGCTATCAGCGTGACGCTGACCTGGCACGCCCTGGAGGTGGTGCCGCTGGACTGGACGGTGTTTGTGCATCTGGTGGGGGCTGATGAGCAGATTGTGGCCGAACACAATGGCTGGCCCGCCGCTGGCCGCATGCCCACCACCCGCTGGACGCCCGGCGATTGGCTGCGTGATAGCCATCCCCTGGCCCTGCCGGCCGGGCTGCCGCCGGGCAGCTACGAACTGCGCGTTGGCCTCTTCCGCCCCGAAGAAGCCGACTGGCGACGGCAAGAGCTGTGGCGCGAGGATGGCAGTTTTGGCGGCAACTACGTCGTCCTTGGCACGCTGACGCTCAGGTGAACGATGAAGTCAAGAACCAGGAACCGGGCCTGCCCTGAGCTTGCCGAAGGGAGCTTGTTGAAGGGAACAGAAAACCGCAATGATGACATGTAGTGTCGTAGGAGTGTGGTTTATGACCCGCCCACAATGCAACCGTCGAGCAACAGTGATGCAGTGACCACCAATTGACGGTGAACGCATTGACTCACATCGTAGAGCCGCAACATCTTACGGCTCTACAGCGCAATGCAGCGCCCGCAATGCGAACGCTGAAAGCGTGAAACGTAATGCGTAATGCGTAATGCGCACACTGCACATTAGTAAGAGCCAGCTGCCAACTGCCAACTGCCAACTGGCTCCGGTCTTCGGTCTTCGGTCACATGCTCACCTGCGTACCAGCGGCAGAAACACCCGCACCCGGCCCGCAGGCGGCGTGGGTTGGGCCGTAGGTTGGGCCGTGGGTTGGGCTGTGGGTTGGGGCGGAGGCTGTGTGCCCTGCTGCACCTCCACCGCGCCCAGGTCGGCGGCGCTGCCACGGGGGCGCGGGTTGCCCAGCAAGTCGTCGGTGGGCGAATCGGCGGGTAGCCCCCGGTCAATGGCGGCGCTGCCAGCGCCCGGTGTGCCATAGCTGGTGGCGAGGCGCTCAAAGGCCTGGCGGATGCTGGTCGAGCCATCGGCGAACTGCGCGCCGCTGAGGCGGGGCAGCACCAGCCCGGCCTGGCTGCCGAGCAGCGGGTCGCCCACCACGCGGGCGGCGTCATCGTCCAGGTTCACCAGGTCGGTCTGGTCGGTAGGGATGGGCTGACCACCGTTCCAGTAGAGATTATTGTTCAGCGTAAACGAGGCCGTCTGGCTGGGCGGTGAGTCTGAAAACGTGCCCATCGTGCTGCCTGGGTCTGACCAGATGTTGTTAAAAAAGCGCACATTGTTGTTGGGCTGGTTGGGCGGCATAATCGCATACAGCCGCATGGCAAAAGCGGAGCTAGGCAGGTCGCCGCTCACGGTGTTGTTGCGCACGGTGACATTGCTCGACCCCATCACCGCGACGGACGAGCGCATGGGGTTGGCCCCATTGCCCAGCATCAGGTTGTTCTCCAGTAGCACGCCGTCGGCTTCGTAGTTGGCGGTGGCGTCTTCGCCGATCTGCACAAAGCCGTGGCCCAGGCCGCCTTCCCAATTGAGAAAAATATTGCGCCGCAGGGTGATGTTTTTGCTGCCCAGCACGCCATCGCTGTTGCCATTGCTGTCTTTAATCACCACAAAGGCGCTGGTGTTGTTGCCGTTGCTGCGCCCGCTGCCCGCAAAGTCATTAAAAAAGATGTTGTTCTGTACAATCACATCGGTCACGCTGTTGATGTCAATATGCTCGTCTGAGCCGGTCTGGTTGTAAAAAATATTGCCGCTCACCGTGATATTGCTGGTGCCGTTGTTGATTTTCAGAATGTCGTTGTTGTAGCTATCATGCAGCACATTGTTGCGAAGTGTGATACGGCTGGTGGTGGCGCTTTGAATCTGAATAACCAGCGCCCCCGCGCCCGGCCCACTGTGGGCAATGTCGAAGCCTTCCAGTGTGATGCCCTGGCCGTTGTAGATGCTTACCACCTGGTCGGTGTGGCGCAGGCGGGCCTGGTAGGGCGTTTCTGAGCGCACCGTCACACCCTGGCTAAAGCTGCGGTCGAGCCGCACCCGCCCGCTGTAGGTGCCAGGACGGACGAGAATGGTGCTGCCGTCGGGCACGCGGGTGATGGCGTAGCCGATGCTGGCCCAGGGTGCCGCCGCGCTGCCGTTGGCGGGCAGGTCGCTGCCGTTGGTAGCCACGTAAAAGGTTGCGCCCTGGGCGGCTGTGGGCTGCGCCGCCACGCAAGCAGAAGCCAGCAGAAGCCACCATGTCGGAAAACCGCACCTCAAAGACGGCGCACGCCGCGGGCGGCCTCACGCGCCTGCGGCGCGGCACGGTAGCAAAGCCGGACACAATGATCATGCTGCCCAACGGCGAAACGATGGTGCTGTAAGTAGGAGCGCCTGGTGCTGATCGTGGGGGAGCGGAAGTTTAGGGCGTGCGCTGGGTTCTGGGTCGTCACACAGCCGCCACCCGCGATGCGCCGCGCCGTCGCACGTGCGCACGCAGACGTCGGCCGGACTCGCAGCAGGACGGCGACAAGATGCCGTTGTTTAGAAAATTCAACCCCAAGAAGTTCAATCCGGCCACTGGGCGACCCAGGGGGCGGGGACGGGGCGGGGCGGACGGCAGCCCCCCTACATCAGGCCCAGGACCCTTCCAGAACCCTTCACGCGTCCCCTTTTCCAAGTTCCTGCTCACTGCCTTCGTCTTGCACCAATGCGTGACCACCGCGGCTGGCTGGTGGAGCCGCTGGCAGCAGGGGCGGCGGCGGCGCGCGCTGCAGCTGGCACGCGCCGGCGAGCACGCTGCTGGCGACGAGGAGAACGATGGCGAGGAGTGGGAGGAGGAGGA
>JALONX010000232.1 GCA_025454695.1 Chloroflexaceae bacterium | reverse complement strand
CCGACGCCCCCGACGATGCGCCGGCGCCATCGACGCAGTTGGAGCACGAGGAAGCCTTTATACGTATGATGCTCCGTCAGAGCAACGTGTATTTGCACGAGATGGAGCGGGTTGCTGCCTTGCAGATCAAAAATCAAGTGCACTATCCGCCGGTAGCCTCGGGGTTGAACCGCGACCTGTCGTTGGTGGCGCGCTTTATTGCCGGCGGCTTGGCCACCAAGGTGTGGATAGTGAATACCGGGATGTTCGACACGCACCAGTTTCAGAAAGAGCTCCACAGCTCGGAGTTGGAGATGGTGACGCTCTCGCTGAAGGCTTTTTTCGACGACCTGCAGCTGTTGGGGTGTGCGCACCGCGTTACGACGATGGTCTTCAGCGAGTTTGGGCGCCGCATAGAGCCCAACGGCTCGGGCACCGACCACGGAGCCGCCGCGCCGCTGTTTCTCTTTGGGCCCGGTGTTCGCGGCGGTATCTTAGGCGGCGACGCCCGGCCGGAGATGCCCGACGAGCACGGCAACATATCGTTTGAGATAGACTTCCGCTCGGTGTACGGGTCGGTGCTTACGCAATGGTTCAACGCCTCGAAGGACATCGTCTATGGTCCGGTCTTGGAGCGCTCCTGTCCCGAGCTCCCGTTGTTCAAGAGCTCTGCCTCGCCCGGCGATTCGATAGCTCTTTTCCCCAACCCCGCCCCCGGCGGCAGGTGCACGATTAAACGCATCGACCGCAGTGCCGACCCCGCGGTGATTACGGTGGTAGACATTCGAGGTCAGGTTGTGTACAGGGCTACGCATCAGTGGGATCTCACCGATATAGAGCTTGCTTTGAATATAAGTCCCGGGGCGTATTATTTAGACCTTCGCTCCGGATCCGTACATCGGAGCATTCCTTTTGTGGTTGCTTGACGCATTATTTTTCCTCTTGCCGCTTGTATTCCCCTTGTTTTCGTATTGATCGGTGATGATGGTTCGGGCACCTTCGGGTGCCCGTGCCGTTTTACGGCAGCTGTTGGGTGTGGGTGTATTTGTTGCGGCAGCGGCTAAGCGGGGTTTGTATAAGCCTGCGCGTTCTTTTGCGGTACGGGTATCATGAAACCCGTGTGTACGATATGGTTTTTTGAGCGCGCAGGCGAGCCGCGCCGACGCGACGGCGAGAGAAGCGAGCCGGGCCGCCCTTTGTTGGGTATCATGAAACCCGACGCTGCGAAGGGTGGGGAAGGGGGTAAAAACAGCAACGCACAACCTTTTTGGGGTTGTGCGTTGCTGTTTTACCGTTTCTTCTTCTTGTGACGGTTCTTCCGCAGGCGCTTCTTGCGCTTGTGGGTTGCCATCTTATGGCGCTTGCGTTTTTTTCCGCAGGGCATGGGCAAACTCCAGAAAGGATGAGAAAACAGTTAGAGGTAGTTATTGCCTACCGGCGCACGAATGATTAACTCATCGGGCGAGGCAAAACGAACATCGGTGGTGAATACGCTTCCGGCCAGTTCGGGCCGCTCCAGCCGCCGCACCGGGGTCAGGTCGAAGTTATAGAAGCGCACCGTGGTGCGTTGCGAAAACTGAAGCGTGTAAATGGGGAAGCGTCGCCCGGCCAGGCGGGCTGGATCCATCGCCAGCGCGGCCAGCGTCTTGCCATCGGTACTCCACGACACGCCCGCCAGCAACGCCCCATCGCCAGCGGCAGCCCGCAGTTCGTGCGTCTCGCCTGTGCCAAAGTCGTAGGTCTCGATGCTGTTGCTTTGGAAGAACGGGTTATCTTTGGGGTCAAGGTTGCCGGTTGCATCACGGTAAATCTGCTCCGAGAGCAAAGCACCATCGAAGAAGGGGCGGCGGGGGGCGTTGACATCCTCAAGATAATCAAAAATCCCGCTAAAGGACGCCGCCAGCCGGGCACCATCCTGGCTCCAGGCGAAGCTCAGCAGGTCGGTTCCTGCAGCGAGTTTTTTCAACTCACTCGTCTCACCGCTGGCGGTGTCATACACCAGCAGCGTCAACTCCTGGCGAATCACTGAAATGCTCTCGCCCTCGGTGTCGAGCAGGGGACGGTATTGCAGCAGCTTCTGCACCAACGGCGATTTACTTTTCCATGTAGCAAACTGGTTGCGTACACGGGTCGGCAAGCCGCCGTCAATGCGTGACTTGATGGTTGGGTAGGTCACCCGCGCCGTCACTACTTCGGCTGGCTCATCGGTAAACTCGCTCCGCACCAGCAGCAGCCGCCCGGCATTGGGCGAGAGTGAGATCGGAAAGTCATTCTCGGGGAAATCTGGCAGCGGGATTGAGCGGACTGTCCCGGTCACGCGGTCGAGCGTCACCAGCACCACCCGCACGATAAACTCACGCGGGTCAACCAGTTCCACCCCAATGCTGGTCAGGGTGCGCCCATCGCGCCAGGCCCAGCCACCAATGCCCTGCAGGGCCACGGGGAAGATGCGGTCAAACGCGCTTACATCCACCGGCACAAAGCCGCCGGTTTGGATGTTCAAAAAGCCCAGGTTTTCCCCTTCCACCACGAGGATGCCCTGGTCATCCGGGCTAACGGTGCTGATCAATTGGGTGAAGACCTCGCCCTGAGTCAGCGTGATCAGCTTTTCTACCTCGGCGGCGGGCAGGAGATTGGGAATATCCTTGTCGCGCCCATCCACATAGACCACACTACGCCCACGGTCAGTCAGGGCCGGGCCAGAGGCAGCGTTAACTGAACCGACACTCACCAGCAGAGTGAGCAGCAGCACTGGAGCGAGCCAGCGGGGGCAACGCATACAAACCTCGTTTCTATAAATTGAGTCGGGAAAATAAATCTTGCATTAAAGCAAAATTCCCCACTATTGTCTAACATATCATTCAAACTGTCAAGTGCAAAATGAGCGTTTTTCCCCTACATTACACGAGTTACGCGGTCGCGAACAAGTGGTTGGATCGCGAAAGGCGCGAAAGCTAGCGAAACGCGCGAAAGCTAGTGATCGTTCGTGGGTTTCGCGCATGTTCGTGGGTTTCGTGTTCCAAAGCCTTCTTACTACGTAACTCCTGTGCCTTACAGGACTTACGCGGTCGTGAACAAGTGGTTGGATCGCAAAGGGCGCGAAACGACGCGAACAAGGCGAAAACCCCCTGAATTTCGTGTTGTTCGTGCCCTTTCGTGCCTTTCGTGTTCCAAAGCCTCCTCACTGCGTAACTCGTGTACATTAGAGCGTACAACGTGAAATATATGCTGCGCCTATGGGCCATTGCCAAAGCGTGCCCCACGGCTCTCACACCTGCACCACCTTTCTGCCGTTTTTTCGTGAACCGCCCGTCGTGGTACAATGCCGTGTACACCCCTGTTGATGGAAAACGTTATGATTGCACACGAACGTCTGGCGGACGCGCTCACACGCGCATGGCGCACATTTCAGCAAACGGGCACATGTGACGAGGGCACCCTGCCGCCGCCGGTGCTGCGTTCCTGGCGGCGCTGCGCTGCTGTGGGCCTATCGCCCGAGGGGGAGTTTCCGCCTGAGTCTGGCCCGCTGTCACCAGCACAACTGAGCCTGCTCAACCGCACCCGTTCGGCCCTTGAGGATATGTATCAGTTTATCGAACAGCCCGGCTTTGCGGCGCTGCTGGCTGACGCTAGTGGTGCAGTGCTGGCGGTGCAAGGCGATCCCTCGATCCTGCACGAAGCCGGACAACGGGGACTCAGGCCCGGAGTGAGCCTGCGAGAGGAACTGGTTGGCACCAACGCGGTTGACCTAGCCCTACGTGAGGCCCAACCCATGCAAACATGTGGAGCCGAACACTTCTGCTGTTGTTTCCACCACCTGGCCATTGCCGCCGCCCCCATTTTTGCCGTAGGTGGCCAGGCCTTGTGTGTGCTCGGCATCGTGACCCACGCCCGCATGGTGCATCCGCACACGCTGGGGCTGGCGATTGCAGCGGCCCAGGCCCTCCACACCCAGCTGCACAACGAACAGTTGCTGGCAGAAGCCAACGACCAGTTGGCTGAACTCTACGCAGCGATGGAAAGCATGAGCGAGGGGCTGATGTTTGTTGGCCCCCAGGGCGAAATCCGCCGTATCAACAGCCGCGCCGCCGACACGCTGGGCCTGCAACGGCGCACGGTGGCAGGCCAGCCGCTGGAAGAGGTGCTTACGCCACCGCTGCTGGTGCGGCAGGCATTGCAGCGGCGCGAAGAAGTGGCCGAGCTGGAACTGCGCTGGCAGCGCGGCCCCGAAACAGTTGCCACCATGTGCGGGCTGCGCCCGGTGTGGGATCGGGGTGGGCGCTACCTGGGGGCGCTGATCACGCTGCGGCCCGCTCGCTCGGTGCAGCAGCTGGTGCAACGGGTAGTAGGTGCCCATGCTACCTTCAGCTTCCACGACATCATTGGCCAGAGCGGGGCCATGCGGCAGGCCCTGCACCTGAGCCACCTCGCCGCCAACAGCAGCGCCTGCGTGATGCTGCTGGGCGAGCCAGGCGTGGGCCGCGAAATGTTTGCCCAGGCCATTCACAAAGGCAGCAGCCGTTCGCAGGGGGCTTTTGTGGCCCTAAACTGTGCGGCTGTGCCCCGGGCGCTGTTGCCCGCTGAGCTGTTTGGGGTGGAAGGTTCAGACGAGCGGGGCGAACCGGGCCGACCAGGCAAACTGGAACTAGCCTACGGCGGGGTGCTGTTTCTGGAACAGGTGGAACTGCTGCCCTTCGACCTGCAAACCAGCCTGCTGCGCACGATTGAGATGCGGCGACTGCTGCGCACCGGCGGCAATCGCGCTGTTCCGGTGGATGTACGCATCATCGCCACATGTGGCCCCGAACTGGAGCGGCAGGTGCAAGAAGGGCGCTTTCGCCCCGACCTGGCAGCCCGGCTGCGGGCCTTCACGGTAGAAATCCCCTCCCTGCGCGAGCGGGGCGATGATGTGCTGCTGCTGGCAAACCACCTGCTGCTGCTGCTGAACGAGCGCCTGGGCAAACAAACCGTGCTGGCTCCCGAAGCCTTGCAAGCGCTGCGGGCCTACCCCTGGCCGGGCAATGTGCGCGAACTGGAGCTAACCCTGGAGCGGCTGCTGCACAACAACGAGAAGAGCGTGCTGACGCTCAACGACCTGCCAGCGGCGATTGCACGGGCGGCCAGCGGGCCAGCGCCCCGCATGGCGGGCCAGCGCCTCAGCGACACCCACGCCCTCAGCGAGGCCGCCGCTATTCAGCGGGCTGCCCAGCAGGCCAACGGCCACATGGGCCGCACCGCCGAACTCCTCGGCATCAGCCGGGCCACGCTCTGGCGCAAAATGGCCCGCCACGGCCTCAGCCGGGAAAGCCTGGAAGAATGCTGAGCGCTTCGCACGACGGGAGACGGGTGACCGGAGACCGAGGCCAGGCAAGCGTATCAATTCGGGTTCCGTCTCCCGTCTTCGGTCTTCGGTCGTCGTCAGTAGTTACGCAGTACGAATTACGCAGTACGCAGGAGAGATATGTTTCAAAACTGAAACAAAACTCCTCCGCCAACCCCTTCTTCACCTCTTGACGCCCCGCCGAAGCATTGCTATCATAGAGCTACACAGCTGCACAGGTAATGCAACGAAAAGATGACTATCTATTAAGGCCAATGATGGTGTCATTGCCTGGGTTTGCAGTGTGTCTGTGGTAGAAATGCCACGGGAAGGTGGTGCGACATGGCTATTCAATGGGGAGAAGCACCCCTCGTCGCACCAATATTGTTCCGCTTAACCATGTAGTTTTCGAGAAGTACATCATTTTTCTATGCCGTTCTGATCTGTGAGTTTGCACAGGTTTGCGTTGCTATGGGCAATTTTTTGGGCAATGCAACCCCGTTCGGACTCACCAGACTGATGTTGTATGTTTTTGCTCGCCGCACGGCTCAAGACCGGGCGATGAACACACGAAAGGGGGTGACAGGGCGGGCCGTGGTGCGGCTGGCCCGAGAGGAGAAACAGGCTGTGTGGCCCCGCAGGTTTCGCGCCACATGCGCAAGAGGCCACCGGGGTGCGGCAGGGGTGGCGATACCCGTGAAGCTCTCACAAAGGCACAAAGGCACAAAAAAGCCTCGTACCGATGAAAGCGGTAGTTCCAGCCAGAGTTTACTCGTGCATGGATAAGGTAGCTTTTTGGGTTTGAAGATACCAGACGCTACAACCTGATGCAGGATGCGGCAATCGCAAATCTAAAATCCAAAATCGTACATGCACAACAGGTATCCACGACGCCATGGCCCACCGCGCCGGGTGGAAGCGCCAGCTGTTGGAGATGACCGATTGAAGCCTTGTGGCTGGCAATGGTTGCCAGCTTTCAGTATGAGGGAGTTGACCTCTATGAACCCGTTTATTGGTGAAATGTTCGGGACGATGGTGCTGATTCTGCTCGGCAACGGTGTGGTTGCAAACGTGGTGTTGAACAAAAACAAAGGTCAGAACAGCGGCTGGATCGTCATCACTGCTGGCTGGGCCTTTGCCGTGATGACTGGCGTGTTTGTTTCGTTGGCCCTGGGTGGCCCCGGTTCGCTGAATCCTGCAGGTGTGATTCAGGGCTTCTTCGCCCCTGGTGCCAATATTGGTGAAGGCCTTACCCTCATTGCGGCCCAGTTTCTTGGGGCCATTATCGGTGCCATTCTGGTGTGGCTGGCTTATATGGATCATTTTAATGCCACCCCCGATGGCCCTTCCAAGCTGGCCTGCTTTAGCACTGGCCCGGCCATTCGCAACCCGGTGAACAACCTGGTGACGGAGATTATTGGCACTTTCGCCCTGGTTTTTATCGTGAACGCAATCGCTACTGTTTCCACCGGCGGAACCAATGGCCTGTTCCCGGCGCTCGTTGGTGGCCTGATCTGGGGCCTTGGCCTGAGCCTGGGTGGCCCCACCGGCTACGCCCTCAACCCCGCCCGCGACCTCGGCCCCCGCATTGCTCACGCTATTCTGCCGCTTAAGAACAAGGGCGACTCGGACTGGGGCTATTCCTGGATTCCCGTGGTTGGCCCGATCATCGGCGCGATCATCGGCGGTGTGCTGTTCCGCGCTATCGCAGGCTAAAGTTCGTTCTCACAAGGAGGTTGTTCTGTGAAGAAGCTGATTAACGCACCAGACGGCGTCGTCAAGGATGCGCTGGCGGGCATGGCTGCCGCCCACGCCGATCTGATTGAAGTGCAGTATGACCCGGACATTATTGTGCGCAAGGGTGGCGCAGTCAAGGGCAAAGTCGGCGTTATCTCCGGCGGCGGCTCCGGCCACGAACCCATGCACGGCGGCTTTGTGGGCATGGGCATGCTCGATGCCGCCTGCCCCGGCGCGGTCTTCACTTCACCCGTGCCCGACCAGATGCTGGCGGCGACCAAAGCCGTAAGCGGTGGCGCTGGCGTGCTGCACATCGTCAAGAACTACACCGGCGACGTGATGAACTTCGAGATGGCGGCAGAACTGGCCGCAGCCGAGGGCATTGAAGTTGTTGCCGTGGTGACCAACGACGACGTGGCCGTGAAAGACAGCCTCTACACCGCCGGGCGGCGCGGCGTGGGTGTCACCGTGTTGCTGGAAAAGATCGTGGGTGCGGCGGCTGAGGCAGGCGCGAGTCTGGCCGAGGTGAAGCGCATCGCCGAGAAGGTGAACAGCCACGGACGCAGCATGGGCATGGCGCTCACCAGCTGCACTGTGCCCCACGCGGGCAAACCCACCTTTGAACTGCCCGAAGACGAAATGGAAATCGGTATTGGCATCCACGGCGAGCCGGGCCGCGTGCGCATGAAAATCGCCAGCGCCGCTGAAGTTACCGAGATGCTGACGCGGCCTATTCTGGAAGACCTGCCCTTCAGCAGTGGCGACCAGGTGCTGGCCTTTGTCAACGGCATGGGTGGCACACCGCTGATTGAACTTTATGTCGTCTACAACGAACTGGCCAAAATCCTCAAAGGCCACAACATCAGCATCAGCCGCCATCTGGTGGGCAGCTACATCACCTCGCTGGAAATGGCGGGCTGCTCGATTACGCTGGTGAAGCTGGACGACGAGCTGACGAA
>JALONX010000231.1 GCA_025454695.1 Chloroflexaceae bacterium | reverse complement strand
GGGGCTACGCCCCTTGGAACCCCAAAGGTAGGTGAGTCGTCGGTTGGATATGCGGTGGTGCATGCCTCCGGGCCATTTAGATTGCAGATTGGCAGATTGCAGAGTGCAAATTGGTAGATGGCGCACCAGCCCCAATCACATGGATACAGGCGAGGCCTTCGCCACCTGGCGCGTCGCCGCTACCAGAATCACATGCGGGGGTTTGGGGCGTCAGGCCCCAACGGGGTTGTCAGGGGCCAGCCCCCTGCCGCTCGCCGCGTAGGCGACACCACCAACCAGCGGCCTACAAGCCCACTCGCCACTGTTGGTAGATGGCGCACCTACCCCCATCGTGTGGGTAGAGATCAGGCCTTCGCCACCTGGCGCGTCACCGCCACCAGCGTCACATGCGGGGGTTTGGGGCGTCAGGCCCCAATGGGGGTGCAGGGGGCCAGCCCCTGCCGCTCGCCGCGTAGACGACACCAACAAGCATTGGGCTGCATCAGAAGCTGGTTTGGGTGTGGGGCTAGCCCCTCACAAACAACCAACACGAACTCACCCCGCCGCCAGGCGCACCATCCATGTCACCGTTTGCGGAAAGACCATCACAATCACCAATACTGCCAGCTGAATGGCCACAAATGGCAAGGCCCCAAGGTGAATATCGGCTGTTTCCACCCCTTCTGGGGCGACACTTTGCAGGTAAAAGAGCGAAAAGCCCACCGGCGGCGAGAGGAAGGCCGTCTGGAGGTTGATCGCCATCACAATGCCAAACCA
The DNA here is from genome assembly GCA_025454695.1 of Chloroflexaceae bacterium. Lineage (GTDB taxonomy): Bacteria > Chloroflexota > Chloroflexia > Chloroflexales > Chloroflexaceae > JALONX01. The sequence continues at coordinate 7,255 of JALONX010000231.1, read as the reverse complement.
GACCATGTCAATGCCAAGGGCAGCGGCGGCGGGCACAAACAACGGCATGACAATGAAACAAATCTCCACAAACTCTAGCGGCACACCCAGCAGGAAGACAACGATGTTGGCCACAATCATAAAGCCCCAGAAGCCGCCGGGCAGGGCTACCAGAATCTCGGTGAAAAATTTCGTGCCGCCCAGGGCATCAAACACCAGGGAGAAAAAGGTGGAGCAGAACAGAATCATAATCACCAGAGCAGTAGTGCGGGCCGTGTTCGCCCCGGCATCCACCAGCATCTTCCAGGTGAGGCGGCGGTTCATGGCGGCTAGCAGCACCGCGCCCACCGCGCCCACGCCGCCCGCCTCAGTGGGCGTAGCAATGCCAAAAAAGATACTCCCTAACACTGCCATAATCAATAAAAAGGGCGGCACCAGTGCTCGAAGCACCTTGGCCAGCAGAGCCGCACCGCGAATATCGCGCTGGGCGAGGGGCAGGGGCGGCGCTAACTCCGGTTTCAGGTAGGCAATGACCAGGCAATAGATTGCATACAGCCCGGCCAGCATCAGGCCAGGGATTAACGCCCCGGCAAACAGATCGCCAACGGAAACGCCAATCTGGTCGCTCAGCACCACCAGCACCAGGCTCGGTGGAATCATCTGGGCCAGCGTGCCCGAAGCGGTGATAACGCCGGTGGCCAGCCGTTTGTTGTAGCCCAACCGCAGCATCACCGGCAGCGAAATCATGCCCATGGCGATGATGGTGGCCGCCACAACCCCGGTGGTAGCCGCCAGCAGCGTGCCCACCGCCACCACCGCCAGGGCAACACCGCCCCGTAGTGGCCCCAGCAAAATGCCTACCGTTTCGAGTAACTCTTCCGCCAGCCCCGATTTTTCGAGGATTGCCCCCAGGTAGATAAAGAAAGGAATCGCCAGCAGGGTAAAGTCTGACATGGTGCCGAACCAGCGGTTGGGCAGCAGCCGCAGCAGGTCAAGGTTAAACGCCCCCAGGCTCAGCCCAATCAGGCCGAAGACGATGGCAGTGGCCGCAAACGAAAACGACACCGGGTAGCCCGTGAAGAGCATCAGGAAGAACCCGGCAAACATCACCACCGAAAGCCACTCATAGCCCTGTATCTGGATCATGGCCCATCCTCTCTCCAAACGTGCGTTGTGAGTCCGTTATTCCACCGGCTGCTGATGATATTCTTCCAGGGCAGCTGCTTCTTGTTGCGGCACCTGGTTCGTCAGCACGGCCAGTTCCTTGATTACCTGGGAAATGGCCTGCAACAGCAGAAACACAAACGCTACAATGATCATCGTTTTAATGGGCGCACGGGGCAAGCCATCAGCATCCGACGACATTTCCCACGGCCCCCACGAACCATTGGGCAGGCGGCCCCAGGAAAACAGCACCGGATTGATGGTCACAACGATGCCGAGAATGCAGAATGGAATAAGAAAAAACAGATGCCCAAGCAGATCAACCAGCGCACGCCGTTTTGCTGACCACTTGCTGTACAAAAAATCTACCCGCACGTTCATGTTTTCTTTGAGGATAAGGGCAAAGCCGAGGAAAAACAGTACTGAGAAGAGGTACCACTGAATTTCAATAATGGCATTGGAGGTGAGCCGCTGGCCCACAAAGCGCCCCAGGTAGCGGGCAACCACATTGTAGAAGCCCGCCGCGATCATAATCGTCACCAGGTAGGGCAGCAGCTTGCCAATACCACGCACCAGCGCATCAATCCCCCGCGAGAGTTGCAGCAATGCCTGCACCTGTAGGCCCCTTTCTAGCAATGGAAAGGTAGAATCGAACTACGCGACAACCAGTGGTGGATAGGCGCGACGCTTTGAACGAAACCGTGTACGAAAACTGAAGGAGGTTACTTTTGATATGCATATCATAGATGAAAGTTGTTTCTCTGTCAATTAGTTGAATATGTAGACATTTTTGTGGTTTGCACCCTGGCACGGCTCCGGTTACACTAAGGTTGATTGCAAATTGCAGATTGCAGATTGCAGATTGCAGATTGGTTCGTGTCATCTCGTATTCGCAGATTGTCTAGAGACGTTTTTGAAGCGCATCAGCATGCGGTGCGCTCAAACAGTTTGAGAACGTGCGAAGACCGAATGACACGAACCAGATTGCAGATTGTAGCGAAACTTAAGGTAAGCACCTGTAACGTGGTAATTTCCGGTTTAGCTGAGCAACGAGCCTATGACGACACAACCGACTCCTCGCCGGGTGCAGCGCCAGCTGGTGGGGCGGCGGCTCGGGCGCGAACCGTACTACACCATCATCAGCCAGGAGGAAGGGCGACTGGTGCTACAGTCGAATCCAGATGCGAATACACCGATGGGCAACAAAGTGCTGCGACGAGGCATCATATTTCTGGTGCTGGCGGTGTTTCTGGTGGTAGTGGGCTTTATGGGCACGGCCCAGGGCGCAGGCATCGGCCCGCTGCTGGTGACGGTAGCCATTGCTGGCCTGTTGGGTGGCCTGGGCCTCACCCGCGCCGTGGGCGGCTACGCCATTCGCACCACCCAAAATCGCATCGAGGCAGATGCTGACACGGGCACGTTGCGCTTTTCGCAGCAGAGCAAAGTGGGCAAAGTGCGGGAGCAAACGGTGGAATTCGCACGAATCAGTGCGGTGCGCCTGAGCCAGCGCCGTCTTCTTTCGGACGCTGCGCGAGCCACCCAGATTGTGGCGTTGGAACTGCTGGTGGACGGTGAGTCGGTGTGGGTGGTGGACAGCGCAGAGCAAGCGGGGCCGCTGCTACCCACGGCCCAGGCGCTAGCAGAGCTTCTCGGGCGGGAACTGCAAGGCGGCGGGTGAGGCCAGCTATGGATCGCTCACCCCTCCTCGTCTGGCTCCGCCAGCGGCAGCTCCACGCAAAAAATGCTCCCGCCGCCCGGGTTATCTTCCACGCTCACGCTGCCGCCGTGCTGCTCCACAATCTCTTTCACCATAAACAAGCCAATGCCAATACCACTGATGTTGCGAACATCGGCGTTGCTAGCCCGGTAGAAGCGCTCAAACAGGCGCTCCTGCTCGCCTTCGGGCACGCCAATGCCGGCATCGCTCACACAAAGCCTGGCATTGCTGCCCACGCGGCTGAGTTGCACATGGATGAGGCCGCCGTGAGGGCTATATTTAATCGCATTGCTGAGCAGGTTCTGAAGTACCTGTTCCAGTCGCAATTCATCGCTCCAGACCTGCAACACTTCGGCAGGGCACTCGTAGGTCACCATATGGTCAACCAGCAGCGGGCGGGTTTCCTCGCACATGCGCCACACCAGGGTGTTCAAATCAACCAGGCTACAATCCAGGCTGAGATGTCCCTCTTCAATCCGTGATGTGTCGAGCAGGGCGCTCACCATGTTGCTCAGGCGCAAAGCCTGCTGCACCAGCAACTGGGTGGCCCGCTGATTCCGCTCATCGGCATGTGGGTCGCGGGCGAGCCGCCGTTGCAGGAGCTGGGCCTGCCCCAGCAACCCGGTGATGGGCGTGCGCAGTTCGTGGGCTGCAATTGAAAGAAAAGTGTCACGAATTTGCACGGCAGCCTCAGCCTCGGCACGGGCACGCTGTTCGGCAGCATAGCGCCGGGCATTGTCCAGCGCAATTCCCAGACGGCGGGCCAGTTCGGTCGCCAGTTGCATGTCGTTGGAGGTAAAGTGGCGCTGGCCCTGCACCAGCGCCCAGGAAAGTGCCCCCAACACCTCAGCGCCCACCATCACCGGAACAGACAGGTGCGATGTCATCGCCAGGGTGGCGAGAGCCTGGCGGTGTAGCTGGCTCAGCCGTTCATCCGTGCGCACCTCACGTTCTACGTTGGCGCAAAACACAGGTTGACCCTCGTGAAGAACGTAGGGAATGCCAAGCGGATCACTTTGCCGAAGTGGAAAGTCGCGCAGCAGCATGCGTACACGGGCGGCAACCTGCTCATCGCCATAGGCATCCGCCACCACGCGGATACTGCCGTCGTGTTCCGGCACACAGAAGAGGCACATATCGGCAAAACGCGGCACGGCCATGGCCAGCACCTGGCCAATGCTCTGCTCCACATCAAGCGAACTGGCCAGCAGAGTGCTTGCTTCGGCCAGGAAATGCTGCCACTGCTGCACCGACTCGGCAATGGCTCGGGCGGCTCGTTCTGCCTGGTAGAGCCGCGCCCGTTCCAGGGCCTGGCTACACTGCTGAGCCAGCGCCAGCATCATGGCCCGCTCGTCGCTACTGAAGCGGCGCGGTTCTTTGAAGTTAAAACCAAGCGCCCCAATCGCCCCAAACTCACCCACCAGCGGGATGATCGCATTAGCCTGGAGGCCGTAACGATCGTGCAGGCTGGCCACCCGCGGATAGTGAGCATACCAATCAGCCAGTGTCTCCACAAAGATTGGCTTCCGGCTACGCACTACCCTTGTCACTGGCAGGTCGTCAGCGGCGGGGAAATAACGCCAGGGGGCTTCGTCCTCAGTGCTAAAGCCCACGCCCGCGAGCAACTCGAAGGCTGAACCATCGTCCGTTAGCAGCAGCACACCCGCCGCATCCGCCTCCAGTGCCTGAATGCATTCCTGCACCACCACTGCACCAATCTGGGCCGGTGTCACCGCCTGGGCAAAACTTGCCGTTAGCGCCTGCAAGCGGGCAGTGCGGTGGGCCGCTTTTTCGGCAGCTTCACGGGCAAATTCAGAAACTGCGAGCAGGTACGAACGCTCGGCTTCGGTGCGCCGCAACTCAGAAATATCTACCCGCACGCCGCCAACGCCGAAAATGGTGCCATCAGCGTGGCGCAAGGGGTAAAACGTCACCAGCCAGTGGTCTATTTCTTTGGGGTGAGCCGGGGTGGCGTGGCTCAGGGCAACGGTGCGCGGCTCGCCGCTGGCCAGCACCTCGCGCATGGCGGGCAGCACCAGCGGGGCAGCGTAGGGTGCCATCTCCTGCACCGTGCGGCCACTATGTTCTGCCGCCGCGTGCCCATTCATAGCGGCCAGATCGTCGCTAATCATCAGGTAGCGCAGGTCACGATCGAAGAAGGTGATGCCAACCGGGGCATTATGCATCAAGCCATCAAGCAGGGCCAGAGTCTGCTGTTGCTGCTGCAAGGTGTGCTGAGTCTGTTCATACAGCCAGGCGTTTTCCAATGCCAGCGAACAACGCCGCGCAAGCTCGGTCGCCAGCGGCAGGTCAGCCTCGCTGTAGCATCGGCCCGACTCGTGCGTGATCAGCATCAGCACGCCCACCCGGTTGCCGCGCAGTGTGATTGGCAACATCAGCAAAGAGTGCAATTGGGCTTGTTGCAGCAAGGCCCTGGTTCGGGCCGAGATTGGCAAGCCCGCAAAGAACTCCGGGTTCAGGTCGCTCAGCAGCAGCGGCGCACCCCGTTGCACCACCTGGGGAATCAGGTCAACACCATCGTGCAGCGTGGCATTGGTCAAGTCGTGCAATGTATGGAACAGCGCCTCTTGAGCCGGATTGCTGGTTTTCCATGCCCGATGCACGCCACTGGTGGGGCTATCCATCAAAAAAACGGCACAGTAATCGGCCAGACGGGGCACGGTCAGATCCACCAGCCGCGCCAGGGTGGTGTCCACATCCAGCGCTTCACCCACCGTTGTGCTCAGCTCGGCCAGAAAGCGGTCACAGCGGGCCGCCCGTCGTTGGGGCGTCACATCGCGCAGAATCAGTCCCACCCCCAACATGTGGCCCGTTGGCTGTTTAATGGGATAGTAGCTCAGGTTCCAGTAGCGGCGCTCGTGGCTCATCAGCGACTCGGGGGGCGGCTGCACCGGGTTGGTCAGCTCTGGCGGCAAATCATAATAAATGATTGGCTGCCGTTGGCCCTGCCGCACCAGAAACGCACTCACCGCATCAATATCGGTCAGCGGCTTGCCCTGTTGCACCACCGTTTGAAAAGCCAGATCGTGCTGAAGCGCCAGGGTGGGGAAACATTCACGCACGGTGCGCCCGAGGTGGGTTTCTACGGGCGTCTGGTTCATCGCTGCCATCCAGGCGTTCACCAGACGGTAGCGCCCCTGCATGTCAAGAAAGGCCACACCAAAGGGTGCATGGTGCAAGAGCATGTCAAGCAGGGCAAAGGCTTCCTCACCGCTTGACATGAGACTTACGATGGTTGTATCGGCAGGCGTGGTTTCAGTTTCCATAGCGGTCGTTTCTAACATGTGGGAGACTGACGCAGAAAACCCGGAATGGCGTTTCATGCCATTCCGGGTTGTGACAACATTGGTTCACCGGCTAACGAACACTGCCCCGACGCACCAGATTCACGATCGCCAGCAGAATGATAGCGCCAACTAGCGAGACCAGCAGCGAGCCAATGCTAAAGTCGTTGTTGTTGATGTTGCCGCCGCCAAAGCCAAAAAGGTTGAAGACGAAACCACCGATAAACGCGCCCACAATACCCACAACGATGTTGAGGAGCGCACCCTGCTGGGCATCGGTGCGCATGATGATGCTGGCGAGCCAGCCTACCAGAGCGCCAAACAGCAACCAGAGAATGAAGTTGATCATGGTACTCCCATTCCTTTCTTATCAGCGCCGCGTCCAAGGCGGGATTCTTGTCGCGGTGTTCAAAATGCTTCCGGTTTGCTTCTATAGCAGAAATCGTGCCAGAGCTGTGATCGAGTTAAAGTTTACTTAAATGATCGCCCTGACAACTACGTTTTTTGCACGTTATTCTGCTTCAGCCATCGAATGCGTGTAGCGTCTGGAAGCTTTAAACACGCTCGTGAGGCTTAAAAATTGAAACGGGTAAACGCGCTGGCCGTAGCCCTAAAGGGCGCGGCTTGGAGATAGAAAGCCCGCCTGCGCGGGCTATACCGGATTTAATTTCTAATCTTTATAAGTACCCTGACAACGAAGGTTTCTTCTATGCCGTCGCATGGTCACCCTGACCGCAGGGAGGGGTCTTCAACGTAATTGCACTGTAGATTCCTCGCTGTGGTCGGAATGACACCGCACAGCAGTGAACACAAAGAAACGTAGTTTACAGAGCAATAAGCGTGTTGCTTCAGCAATACAACGTTTACAGAGCAATAAGCGTGTTGCTTCAGCAATACAAGAAAACTTCGTTGACGGGCTGCTTACTATTCCGTTTAATAAGTCTCTTTGTATTCACAGAGCAACACGCTGATGCGTTTTAAGGAATACATCGGGTATATTTGCTCGCCGTAGCCCTAAAGGGCGCGGCTTGAAGCTGCGAAGCCCGCGTAGGCGGGCTATACCGGATGTACTGTTTAATCTTCATCAGCG
>JALONX010000230.1 GCA_025454695.1 Chloroflexaceae bacterium | reverse complement strand
TGGAGGCGACGCTGGAGCGCCTCTTCAGCCAACGGCTTATCCTTGGGGTGGTGTCGGATTGGGACTCACGTTTGCCCCGGCTGCTGGCGGCGTTGGGTTTGGGGCCATACCTGCACTTTGTGCTGCCATCGGCCACGGCGGGCGCAGCCAAGCCTATGGCAGCCTTTTACAACCTGGCCCTGGAGGAAGCCGGGGTTGGGCCTGACGAAGCGCTGATGGTAGGCGACAGTTACCATGCGGATGTGCTGGGGGCACGGTCGGCAGGCATGGCGGCGCTGCTGCTGGATCGGGAGGGTACGGCGACCCACAGCGATGTTGCGGTTATCCGCTCGCTGGCGGAGGTGCTTGACTATGTTTGAGGAGTTACCACAGGCATTTCAACGCCGAGACCAGGAGATTTGATGACACGGGGACACGGGAACAGACGGAAAGGATGAAGGATGAAGCCCTGCACTGAGCAACATTCAGCCTTTTGCTTTCAACCTTTCGCCTGTGGTAACTCAGCACTCAGCACTCAACACTCACCTCTCACCTCTCACCTCTCACCTCTCACCTCTCACCTCTCACCTCTCAACCCTCCCTCCTCGCCCTGCTCCCCGCCGCCGTGATCGAGAGCCGCCGGTGTTCATGCGACTCGTCGCGGTGGATGTGCCCGTTTTCGATCAGCTCCTCAATCAAATCCTCAATCGCGCTGCTGGTAAGGTGGCGCAACGCCCCGTACTCCGGGCAGCGATCCTCTTCCACCGGGCTGCTGGATGAACCTTTGAGCACTTTGGCGAAGCCGCTGCGGCCCATGGAGAAGGGCAGGTTCGTGAGTCCATCCAGCACGCGCTGGGTGTCGGAGCGGGGGTCGTCGTCGTTGCGGGGCGGCAGGGGCGCAAAGGCGGGCCGGGCTGCTGTGGTTTTGGGCAGCGGCAGCGGTTGCGGGGTGCAAATATCGCATGTCGTGCGGCAAATGGCCAGCCGCTGGCCGAAGTGGTTGGCCAGGTTCACATGGCGGCAGCGGGCACCACGGGCGTAGGCCGCAATCGCTTCGACGCGCTCGTCCTGGCGGCGGCTGTATTCGTTGAGCAGCTTCACAATGCGGTCGGCGATATCGGCGGGCGCGGGCAGCAGCTCTAGCAGGGCTTCGCGCTGGCTGGCCTGGTAGCGCAGTTGCCCGCCGTCGTGCCACAGCAGCAGGTGGCCCTCAAGGGCCGTGGGCGTAAGCCCCAGCCCCTCGGCTAGCCCCAGCAGATTCACCTCCTGCGGCACGCCCTGCATCAACCCCAGCGCTTCAATCAACCGCCCAAACATATGCTCATCAAATCCCTCTGCGTCTCTGGGCTTCTGCGCCTCTGCGTTTCTGCCCGGCTCAACTTTGAGCGTCAAAGTCACATTTCTGGGCAGGTCGAAGTGGCGGCGCAGCAGGCCCACCCGTTCCAGCATGCTCAGGCCCACCCGCACCAGGGTGTCGTCTTCCAGCTGCATGGAGCGTTGCAGGCCATCCAGGTTCACCACGTCGTAGGGGCCGCCCATAGCCCGCTTCACCACGCGGTAGAGTTCGCGCAGTTGCTCCAGGCTCAGGGCCTCCTCGTTGAGCCACTGAGTCATGCGCGATTTGTCGCTGGCGGCGTAGAGCAGAATGCAGCGGGCAGGCTGGCCGTCGCGCCCAGCCCGGCCCGCCTCCTGGTAGTAGGCTTCTACCGAGGCGGGCAGGTTGAAGTGGATGATGGCACGAATGTCGGCCTTGTCTATGCCCATACCAAAGGCCACGGTGGCCACCAGCACCCGCGTTTCACCCCGCATAAAACGCTCCTGCGTGGCGGCCCGGTTGGCCACATGGGCGTGGTAATAATCGGCCTGCACCCCGCTGCGGCGCAGCGTTTCGGCCAGCTCCTCGCATGTCTGGCGGGCGCGGGCATAGATGATAATCGGCCCGGCGATGCGGCGGCATGTTTCAACCAGCGCCTGTTCTTTGTCGCCCCGGTTGCCCGCCCGCACCACCTGAAAAAACAGGTTGGGCCGAAAGACGGAAGCGCTCACCAGTTCTGCTTCGCCCAGGTGGGCACGGATTTCGGCCTGCGTTTCCGGGGTGGCCGTGGCTGTAAGGGCCAGCAACGGCGGGTGGCCCAGCTCCTCTAGCGCCCGCTTGATGAAGAGATAATCGGGGCGGAAACTCAACCCCCAGAGACTCACACAATGCACTTCGTCTACCACAAAGAGCGAAACGCCGCAGCGCTTGAGCGCATGCAGAAAGGGCCGCACCCGCAGACGCTCCGGCGCAATGTAGACCAGTTTGTAGCGCCCTTCGGCAATGCCCCGCAGCCGGGCCGACACTTCCGCCCCGCTCAGCGTGCTGTTGATCGTCGTCGCCTGCTCGCGCACGCTTTCGGGCAGCCCGTCAAGCTGGTCTTTCATCAGCGCAATCAGCGGACTCACAACGACGGTGGCGTGGGGCAGCAGCATGGCGGGTAGTTGGTAGGTGAGCGATTTACCCGCGCCGGTCGGCATCACCGCCAGGGTGCTGCGGCCCGCCAGGGCATTGGCGATCACGCGGGTCTGGTTGGGGCGAAAATCGTTCAAGCCAAAATGTTCACGCAGCACGTTGTAGGCTTTGGCGGGCAGCGGGCGTTCGGGGGCCGCTGGCGCTTCCGGCGGCGGGGCTGCGTCATCAAGCGTGGGGCTGCGTCTGGCCATGCGCAGGCCCAGTTCGGCTTCCAGCGGCCCCCGCTCCTCTCGCTCGCGGTCAGCCAGTTGGGCTGCAATCGCCGTTGCGCTGGCCTCGTCTTCCAGCAGCCAGGCGGCGTCATGTAGCAGCTGCAAATCCTCAATCGTCGGCGCGAAGTCGGGCCGCAGCATCAGCGCGTCAATCTGGCCACGGGCGGCCTCGCCGTCGCCCTGCTGCAAGGCCAGCCCCGCCATGCGCCGTGCGGGCGCGGCTGAGTCCGGTTCTATGCTGGCGGCCTGCTGGTAGCATGCGGCGGCGTCATCGGCCAGCTTCTGAGCTTTGGCAATATCGCCCCGCAGCAGCCAGAGCATCATGTTGCTCTCGTCGGGGTAGGCAGTGGCAAGCTCCTCGTCGGCGGCGGCGTAGTTGCCACAGGCCAGCAGAATGCGGATGCGGAACTGGCGGCGAGTCTGGCTGGCCCCGCGCTCGGCGTTAATTGCATCAAGAATGGCCAGGGCTTCGTCGGCGCGGTTCAGGTCGAGCAGCGCCCGCGCCCGGTTTTCGCGCAGCGTCACCGCATGGGGCTGGGTGGCCAGCCAGCGTTCCAGGTAGCCGAGCAAGGTTTCGGTGTGGTTCCAGCGCAGCAGGTAGCGCACCAGGCGCTGGCGTGCGTCGCCGGTCAGCACATCCAGCGCGGGGTGGGGCAGGTTGAGGAGTTCGTTGGTCATGGTGTAATCGTGTTCCACACAGCGGCTGGAACGAGACGGGTCAGATGGCGTACATTGGTGGTAGCGACGATGGCAGTGTATCCGCCAACAGCGAGTACATCTGTCTGAGCGGCAAGAATCACATCTGCATCCAGCGCCGCGTTAGCAGCAGTAGGTAAACCAGTAAGACGAAGTTTAGCCCAGTATTGGGCCGCAGTAAGCATTGCTGAGGTAGTGATTGGCAAATACCAAAGTGTGGATTTGAGTGTATCTAGTCGTGCAATACCGGCTGTTGCGTTCAGGCGCAACAATTCGCGTCGAACTTCGTAGTCTACAATTTCGGGCAGCGCAACAGGTATACCTGCTAGAAGCAGAGAACGAAGCCAGTTCTTTGCTTCGGGATGTTTGCGGGGATGAGCTAACAATCCCAAAGGCCCAGCATCAAGAATGATAGCGCGGGTCATTGTACAGCAGCTCCATTCCAGCATCCCGGCGATCTGTATCTAATGCGTCGCGGAGGGCAGGCCAGTCTGTATCTTCTTCGCTGCTGCTGTCGCTGGCCCATTCGTCAAGGGCTGCAAGCAGGGCTGCCGTTTGTTGTTGGGTGGGCATGTGCGGCAGTGTAAGTGCGTGGAGTGGTTGCCACGCTTCATCATAACCACCCTTGCCATTCGGGCGACGGGTTAATACTTCAACTGTATCTGTGGAAATCATTGTTTACACCTCCATATTATCCATAGTATAGCACGCCCCATTACCAATCCTGCGCACAATCCAAACTCTAAAATCCAAAATCCAAAATCATCTCATTGACCTTGCCCCCTGAGCATGGTATCATTTAGCACGCTCGTGCAACTCCCACCACTTTTCCCCAAGAGCCATTGATTATGAGAATCTGATAAAGCCGTGCAGAACGGAGGCATTGCCGTGAACCGCCGTGTTGCCCCCGGCCCAGGCCAGGAGAGCGTGTGGGATTACCCCCGCCCGCCCCGGCTGGAGCCGGTTGATAAACAGATCCGCATTGTGCTTGGTGGCGTTGAAATCGCCAACACCCGCCGGGCCTACCGAGTGCTGGAAACATCCCACCCCCCGTCCTACTACCTGCCGCCCGATGACATGCGCCGTGAGTCCATTTCGCCCGCCGCTGGCGGCAGCTTTTGCGAATGGAAAGGCCAGGCTAGCTACTGGACGATAAGCGCCAATGGACTGACCCTGCCTGCGGTGGCCTGGAGCTACGAAAACCCTTCACAAGCGTTTGCTGCCATTCGGGGCTTTCTGGCCTGCTACGCCGGGCCGTTTGAAGCGGCTCGCACGGGTTTTGCGGGTGACGGCTGCTACGTGGATGGCTTGCTGGTCACGCCGCAGCCCGGTGGTTTCTACGGCGGCTGGATCACGCCGGAGATTGTAGGGCCATTTAAGGGCGGGCCGGGCACAATGGGGTGGTGATAACTCTTCGTACTGCGTACTCCGTACTGCGTAAATTTCATTGTATTGTCAGTGTTGATTCCGAATAACACTGTACATAGTTCTGAGGTACGCAGTACGCAGTACGCAGTACGCAGCGAGGTTTCGTGGACATTTTTCTACGAGCATACAGCTACGCCCTGGGGCGGGGCGGCGAGTTGGCCGATGCGCTTGGCCGCCACATGCTGCTGGTGGCGATTGCGCTGGGCGTGGGTCTGCTGGTGTGTGTGCCGCTGGGTATGCTCACCGCCCGTTCGCGGCTGGCCTCGTTCACCATCATCAATGCCGTGAATGGGCTGCGAGTTATCCCCAGCATCGCTATTCTCTTTCTGGCCATTCCCTACTTCGGCCTGAGTCTGACTTCGGCGGCGATTGCCCTGACGGTGCTGGCCATGCCACCGATTCTGATCAACACCGACGCGGCCTTTCGCAAGATTGACCCGGCGGTGCGGGAAGCAGCCTTTGGCATGGGCATGAGCGCAGGCCAGGTGCTACGGCAGATCGAAATTCCCCTGGCCCTGCCGGTGGTGCTGGCCGGGGTGCGCACCGCTTCCACCGAGGTGATCGCCAGTGCCACGCTGGCCGCCTTTATCGGCGCTGGTGGGTTAGGAATTTACATAACGCGGGGATTCGCCCTCTACGACACGGCTATTTTGCTGGTGGGCGCAATTCCAGTGGCGCTGCTGGCCCTTGCTGCCGAGCTTGGTGTGGGCGCGGTGCAGCGGGTGGTGCAGCCGCCGACTCATTAGGGCACGTTGGATTTTGGATTTTAGACTTTGGAATGAACCAAGAACCGAGAACCAGGAACCAAACGATACACGATGAGTCAATGTGGTAGGGGTGAGGTCTCAGACCCGCCCGCAATGAAACAACAACGAAAACACACAGTACTCATCACGTTTCACACATTACGTGTCACGTTTGACGTTTCATCTACATTCCTGTTTGTACCATTTCTATCGCTATCTACACTGGGAAGGCGCTATTTGCGCGTCCTTCGGTTCAATTTGTGTGCGGTTTTCGAGCAAAGGAGGAGGTTTATGCGTGTAAAGGCAATGACCGGATTTGTGTTGTTGATGGTGGCGGCGCTGCTGGCCGCATGCGGTGGAACCACCCCGGCTGCTGCGCCTACAGCGGCTCCGGCGGGTGGGCCAACGGCGGCTCCGGCGGGCGGGGCCACTGCCGCCCCTGCGCCCGCTGCTTCAGGTTCTCCCATTCGTGTCGCCTCGAAGGATTTCACCGAGCAGTTCATTCTGGGTGAAATGTACGCTTTGTTGTTGGAAAATGCAGGTTTCACGGTCGAACGCAAACTCAATCTTGGTGGCACGCCGGTTGCTCAGGCGGCCCTGGTGAATGGGGAAATTGACCTGTACCCCGAATACACCGGCACGGGCCTGCTGACGGTGTTGAAGCTCCCGGTGCAGAGCGATCCGCAGCAGGTCTTCGAGACGGTCAAAGCGGCCTATGGCGAGCAGTTTCAGCTTACCTGGCTTGACCCGGCCCCGATGAACAATACCCAGGCCCTGGCGATGACCAAACAGCGGGCAGAGGAACTGGGCATCACCACTATCTCCGACATGGCGGCCAAAGCGAGCGAGCTGATTCTGGCTGGCCCGCCCGAATTCCAGGAGCGGGAAGATGGCTTGCCCGGCATCAAGCAAGCCTATGGTGATTTCACGCTGAAGGAGTTTAAGGCGATTGATCCGGGCCTGCGCTACAAGGCCCTGGTTGATGGCCAGACTGATGTGGTGGTGGCCTTCGGCACCGACGGCGAGATCAGCGCCTTTGACCTGCTGGTGCTGAAGGATGACAAGGGTCTCTTCCCGCCTTATCAGGTGGCCCCGGTGGTGCGCCAGCAGGTGCTGGACGCTAACCCAACCCTGGCCGCAACGCTCAACGCGCTGGCACCAAAGCTCACCGACGCGGTGATGCAACGGCTGAACTACGAAGTCAGCGGCAAGCAGCGCGAACCAAAGGACGTGGCCCAGGAATTCCTCAAGGCAGAAGGACTCATTAAGTGATTGCAGATTGCAGATTGTAGATTGTAGAATTCCCTCCAACGATTTCGCAATCTGCAATCTGCAATCTACAATCTGCAATGGATAATGGCTGCAATCCGTTTTGTCAACGTCTCCCGCACCTTTCCGGGGGCTGAACGCCCGGCGGTAGACAACTGTAGCCTGGAAGTGGCCGACGGTACCTTTGTGGTGCTGCTTGGCCCTTCTGGCTGCGGCAAAACCACCCTGCTCAAAATGGTCAACCGGCTCTACGAGCCAACTTCCGGCCAGATTGAGCTTGACGGGGTGGATATTCGCTCGCTGCCCACCACCACGCTCCGCCGCCAGATCGGCTACGTCATCCAGCAGGTGGGCCTGTTTCCCCACATGACGGTGGCCCAGAACATCGCCGTGGTGCCGCAGCTGGTGGGCTGGACTCGTGAGCGCATCGCCGCCCGTGTGGATGAACTCCTGACGCTGGTGGAATTGCCACCCGCCGAATACTGCGCCCGCTACCCGGCCCAGCTTTCTGGTGGGCAGCAGCAGCGGGTGGGCCTGGCCCGGGCGCTGGCGGCAGAACCAAAGCTGATGCTGATGGACGAGCCGTTTGGCGCGATTGACGCCATTACTCGCACGGCGCTGCAAGATGAGATGATCCGCATTCAGCGCAAGCTGCGCAAGACGATTCTGTTTGTGACGCATGATGTGGAAGAGGCCCTGCGCCTGGCCGACAAGATTGTAATCATGCAGCGGGGGCGGATTGTGCAGTACGACACGCCCTTTCACATTCTCACCCGCCCCGCCAACCAGTTTATCAGCACGCTGGTGGGGGCTGACGACATGGTGCGCCAGCTAAGCCTGCTGCCGGTGACGGCGGCGATGGCGGCTCTCCCAGCGGGCTACCGCCGCAATGGCGAACCAACCGTGGGCAAAGATGATGACTTGCGCCAGGCTCTCTCGCTGCTGCTGCGCTCCGGTGCGCCCGCCCTCATCGTGCTCGATGGCGAGGCCGCCGTGGGTACCCTGACGCTGGAAAACATCCGCAGCAAGACGAGCGCCTAAACGCAGAGACGCAGAGGCGTAGGGAATGGACTGCTTAATTTGTAAATATAGGGGTGACACAGAAGGGCGATGCAATGAAGATTGTTGACGGAGTACTAAAAACCATTTCCTTCATGTCCTGTATTTCCTTTGCTCGTAACTCGTAACTCGTAACTCGTAATGAATTATCTCCTCGCCAACCCTGAGATCGTCTGGGAACTGCTGCAACGCCACATGTACATGGTGGGGGTTGCGGTGGGCCTCGGCCTGCTGATTGCTCTGCCGCTGGGCCTGCTGGTGAACCGCTTCCGCTGGCTAGCGGTGCCGGTGTTGGGCACGCTGGGGGCACTCTACACCATCCCTAGCCTGGCGCTGATCATTCTGCTGCTGCCGATATTTGGCCTGAACGCCACTTCGGTGATTGTGGCCCTGGTGATCTATGTGCAGATCATTCTGGTGCGAAATGTAGTGGCGGGGTTGCAGGCCATTAACCCGGCGATCCTGGAAGCGGCCCGGGGCATGGGCATGAACGGCTGGCAACGCTGGTGGCGGGTGCAGTTGCCGCTGGCGCTGCCCATTGTGCTGGCCGGGGTGCGCATTGCGGCGGTGGTGGCGATTGGCATTGCGGCCATTGGGGCCAAGTTTGGCGCTGGGGGCCTTGGCACGCTGCTCTTCGATGGCATTGCCCAGAATCGCTTCGACAAGATCGCCGCCGGGTCGCTGGTGCTGGCGGGGCTAGCCCTGCTGCTGAGCCTGGCGCTGCTGGGGCTGGAACGACTCTTCGACCCGCAGGCGCGGGTGGCTCGGGCAGCCCGCACCCAACCCGTGGCATGCAGCGAGACACCTGAACCAACGTTTTAGCGCTCGCACAGGCGAATTTCTAGCTCTCGCAAAGCCGCAAAGCTCACAAAAGAGTTTCAGTTGTAAACACAACCGAACTGAGTTTAGACGAGGTTCGGATAAGCTTGACCATGCGCGGCAACCGTAGTGTGGACTTATGAAGTTTAATAATTAAATCGAGCATACGATGGAGCGGCGCGATGTATCGCGCTAGTCACCGGAACGCGCAATACATTGCGCCGCTACGTGACGTTTTATATGCAAATAAAAAATAAACTTCATCAGTCCGCGTGTAGACCAGGACGCGGACTAAAGTCCGCACTACGCATTGTTAAGTAAACTATGTTCCCTTTGAGCCAGGTTCTAGCAAAAAGCCGAGAACCGGCAGACCATATTCACATGGTAGCCTGCCGGTTCTCGGTTCTTGGTTCTAACGCGAGTTACTTGGCCTTGGCGTACAGCTCGGCCACCTTGCTCCAGTTCACCGTGTTCCACCAGGCGTCCACATAGCCCGCCCGCTTAAACTGATACTTCAGGTAGTAGGCGTGTTCCCACACATCCAGGCCCAGCAGCGCCGTTTTGCCCTCCATCAGCGGTGTATCCTGGTTTGGTGTTGACATAATTTCGAGTTTGCCGCCGTTGAGCACCAGCCAGGCCCAGCCACTGCCAAAGCGCCCCAGGGCCGCCGCCTTCAGCTTTTCCTTAAAATCAGCAAAGCTGCCGAAGGTGCTGGTGATGGCCTCGCCCAACTCGCCAGTTGGCTCGCCGCCGCCGCCAGGCCCCATCAGTTCCCAGAACAGGGTGTGGTTCCAGTGGCCGCCGCCGTTGTTGCGCACCACGTTGCGAATGCTTTCGGGGATTGCGTTCAGATCACTCAGCAGCTCTTCCAGGCTCTTGCTGGCCAGGTCGGGATGATCCTTCAGTGCATTGTTCAAATTATTGACATACGTTGCATGGTGGTTGTCGTGGTGAAAATGCATCGTCTCTTTGTCAATATGCGGTTCCAACGCCTCATACGCATACGGCAGTGGTGGCAATTCAAACGCCATACTTTCCTCCTACACAATTCAGTACACTGGCTTCAAACGCTACAACTCGGACATGGCTATTGTACCGCGACATGCAGGAAAGGCAAAGCGGGGGAGGAATGACACGTAGTGCGGACTTTAGTCCGCGTTGTGGCTCAGGAAAACCAGCCACGGACTGAAGCCCGCACTACCTCGTGAAGATTTAGCTCTCGCAAAGCCTGCCCTGAGCGCAGCCGAAGGGCAGGCTTTGCGAGAGCCTTTTCAGAAATAAACTTACTGCCAAACGTGTGAAGAATGCGAAGGCTTCTAAAAGTTCTTCGCGTCCTCGGCGTGCTCGGCGGTGAATAATCAGGCTGGGATGGCGTAGCGACAGCCCAGGCCGCCTTCCACCAGCGTCGTGTCGCGTTTAATTGGCACGCCCAGCAGGTCTTCGTAGAGCCGCAGTTCCTCGGCGCAGACGTGGGGGTAACAACGGGCCACACAGTCAATCGGGCAGTTGAACTCGGTCAGTTGAAAGGAGCCATCGTCAAGCTGTTCGACTTCGGGCATGTAGCCACGTTCAACCAGCACCTCGGCTAATTCGGCCACCTGCTCGGCGCGGGTTTTGTTGGCAAAGCGGGGCGCGAGGCTGGAAGCCAGGTTCTGCCGCTGCAGGGAAAGCAGGTTTACCACCGTGTTGGTGCCAGCGGTGTTGGCCATGTGGTCGAGCATTTCCAGGGCGAATTGATCGTAGCGCTTGGGGAAGAGCTTCTCCGCCGCCGTTGTCAGGGCGTAGAGGTGGCTGGGGCGGCCAACATTGCGCCGCAACGCCACCACCTGCACCAGTTCATCGCGTTCCAACAGGGCCAGGTGCTGGCGAATGCCAACCGCACCAATAGCCAGATAATCACTCAACTCCAGGGCCGTGAGTTGGCCGTGGCGACGCAGCAATTGCAAAATGCTTTGCCGAGTTGAGCCGTGTTCTTTGCGTGCAACGCTCATACGCAGCCCCACTTTTCATATATTACACACAATAATCTATTTTTTAGTATAGCACGCAAAATCAATCCCTGTCAAGATGATTTGCCCCGGCCCTGCCTGCCCGGTATAATGAGCTAATACATTGACCGGAGGCCGGGGCCAGAATGCCAAGGTGACAGGGTGACAGGGTGACAAAGTGACAGGGTGACAGGGTGACAGCGTAACCGATGTCGCAGCCTTCAGCCTTCAGCCTTCAGCCTTTGCATATGCAGCACTCAGCACTCAGGACTTGTTCTTGGTTCTTGGTTCTCGGTTCTTGGTTCCACTTTTTCTGTAGGCAACCTGCTTGGATATAGAACAGACTCCACTTCAGCCCACCAACCCACCGGCGCAACCGTACAATCGCACTGAGCCTGTGGTCGCCACCAGCGCGGCCCAGCCCTGGTGGCGGGCAGCCTGGTTCGCCCGCGTAGCCCTGGTGCTGATTTTGCTCATCGCGGCCTACTTCCGCACCTTGAGTCTGACGACCTGGGACGCGGGCACCGGCCAGCACCCCGACGAGCGCTTTTTCCGCATGGTGGCCTCGAATGTGCGGCTGCCTGCCGGGTTGGGCGAATATTTTGACACGGCCCGCTCACCGCTCAACCCTCGTGCCTACGAGCAGTCGCCGCTCTATGTCTATGGCCTCTTTCCGGTGACGCTGACGCGACTGACGGCGGTGATGCTAACGCCCAACGAAGCCCTGCCCGAACGGGTGCCTTCCATCACTGGCCCGCCGCCCCAGGGCGGCTCGACCCAGTTTGGCCCGGAGGTGGCCAACCCGGAACGGGCCATTCCCAAGCTCACCCCGCTGATGCCGCTGTTTAACCCACAGGGCGAAAATCTCACCAGCTACGAAAACGTGGTGAAGGTGGGCCGTTCGCTAGCGGTGATCTTCGACCTCGGCGCGATTCTGCTGATCTACATGCTGGCCCGCCGTTTGTTTGATCGGCGGGTGGGCCTGCTGGCGGCGCTGCTCTCGGCCCTCACCGTCATGCAGATTCAGCAGTCCCACTTCTTTGTCGATCCGATCTTCTCCACCTTTTTCTGTTTGATGGCGCTCTACTGGGCGGTGCGGCTGGTGCAACACGGCGCATGGTGGAACTTCATCGGCCTGGGCTTCAGCATCGGCATGGCCATGGCCAATCGCATCACCCTGGCCACCCTGGGGCTGGTCGCTATCGGCGCGGCGCTGCTGTGG
>JALONX010000229.1 GCA_025454695.1 Chloroflexaceae bacterium | reverse complement strand
CCTTCCATCGCTTGGGACCACAGTCTTTCGATATGTGCCGGCCGGTTCTCTGGTTCTTTTCGGTTTCCGTCGAAGAAGTCCAAGAGTGATTTTCCCGTCTGTGATCCTTCATATACGTAATTTCGGAGTGCACTTTCCTCATTGAGAGAGCCAAGCCTATATGCCGACACCGCTGCCGTTACGGCCGCGAGATCCGCGAGCTCGTCATGTGGTTGCGAAAGCAGTCTTTCCATTGCGACGCTAACAGCGCCATGATGATCCCCGGTTTCGCCAAGTAGTAGGACCAAGCGGGCGGAATCATCCCGTGCTGGTGCTGGGATCTTCTTGAGAGCGGAAATTGCAGTTTTGTAATCGCCTTCAATTGCCGCGATATGGGCTAACGCGACTTGCACTGAATGGTCGCCTGCTCTACTTTCCGCGAAGTCGGCGATGAGGTCGAGTAATTCTTCATTGGAACCGAATATCAAGCTGATCACGACCGCGCAATCAAGGAGCAATTCGGAGTTTGCTGGCCATCTTGTTGATTTGGCGGACCTCAAGGCTTCCAGCGTGCCATCCCGAAGCTGTCTCGCATGATCAATGTCGACATTCGGTCCTCCCCCGATCGGTACTTCTTCCTCGCTTCCTGTCAAAAAGTGAAGCACCCCGCGCAGCCGAAGCAGCTTGAGGAATTGTTCCTGACGTGGATCGAGTTCCTCCGCCAAGCCCTTGTCTGCCGCCTTCAGAACGATCTGCCAGTCTCCACGTATCATCGCGCAAAGCGCAGTCGCCTTATGCCGATTGGTTCCTTCTAGCGTTGATAGAATGCGATCAGCGGCCTCATGATTTCCCTCAAGCGCTCGGAGTCGCGCTAATTGGAATGCGACTTCTGGGTCTTTATCGAATGTGGGCAGTCGATCCAGCAAATCTTGAGGGAGTGTAACTTCTCGACTGCGGCGAGCGAGCACCGCGCTTTCCATCTCTGCGGCAAAGTACCGTGAGGAATTTGGCATCAATGCGGCCGCTTTCCGAAACCACTCGTAGGCTGTCAAGTGGTCGCCTTTTATCGAGGCGCGTCGACCTTCTTGGTATAGCAGTTCGCTTCGAACGTCATTCTCTTCGATAGTGGAGTGATCGATCTCCGCGAAAAGGCGATCAGCTGCTAGATGGTTACCATGCACCATAGCGTAAGGAGGAAAGGGCTATGAAGCGCACCCTGATCCTGATTGTGGACGATGATCCGGCCATACGCCAGGGGGTGACCAACATCCTGGGGCAGGGCGGCTATGTCACCGTCTGCGCTGCCAGTGGCAGTGAGGCGGTGCGGCTCCTCGAACACACCACGCCTGCCCTGGTCATCCTCGATGTGCTGCTGCCCGACCTGGATGGCTTCAGCGTTTGCCGGGCCATTCGCGCCCGCCCCCACTACCTGCCCGTGCTGATGCTTTCTGCCCGCGACGAGGTGCTCGACCGGGTGAATGGGCTGGAGGTGGGTGCCGATGAGTATGTGGTGAAGCCCTGCGACCCCCGCGAACTGCTGGCGCGGGTGCGGGCCATGCTCCGCTTCACTGCCCAGCGCCAACCCGCCGAGAACCAGCCCCTCGTTGCCGGCCCGCTGCGCTGCTGGCTGGCCGCCCGTCGCCTCACCATTCACGAGGTAGAAGTGAGCCTGACGGCGAAGGAGTGGGCGCTGCTGGAACTCTTTCTTGCGCACCCTGGCCAGGTGCTGGGCCGCGAAACGCTGCTGCACCATGTGTGGGGCGCGGCCTACCTGGGCGAGTCGCGCTGTGTGGATGTGCTGGTGCAGCGGCTGCGGGCCAAGCTCGAAAGCGCCGCCCCGGAGGTGCAGGCCATTCAAACCCTGCGCGGCCTGGGCTACCGTTGGCAGTGCGCGTAAAACATTTCTCACAAAGGCACTCTCTCACAAAGCTTGCCCTGCCTGCCCTGAACTTGCCAAAGGGAGCCTGTCGAGGGGCACAAAGGTACCAGGGAATTGCATCAGAACGTTCGTAGGCTGTAAAAATTTCTAGGTACACAACGCATCTCTTTATCATTCCAACCCCATTCGTTGTCTCAGGGCTGGCTCCGTGAGGAATCTCCATTGTACGGCGCTGAAGACCCCTCACTTCGCTCGGGGTGACAGAGTATGGCATTGCAGGAACCTTCATTGACGGGCTACCCTTTGCGCACTTTGCGGCTTTGCGAGAGCATCATGCAGGCAGCCTCGCCCAACTGCAAGAACGTTCTCGCAAAAGTATAGACATCTATGACTCTTTGTGCCCCTTCGATAAACTCAGGGCAGGCTTTGTGCCTTTGTGAGAGGTTTTCTGCTGACAATCTAAAATCCAAAATCTAAAATCCAAAATCTAAAATCCAAAATCCAAAATCAAACCATGTTTATCCTCGATCTCAAACTGACGCTGTTTTTCCTGCTGCTGGCTGGACTCGCGCTGGCCGGGCTGGTGGGCTGGCTGGCATGGCGGCAGGCCCGCGCCAACAGCGGCTGGCGGGCACTGGCCTCGTTGCCGGTGGGCGTGGTGGTGCAGGCCGACGACGGCGCAGTGACGTTTCGCAATAGCAGCGCTCAGCAACTGGCGGGGACAACAGCCCTCGAACCGCTGCTGGAACGGCTCGGCGTCAACGGGGCGGCAGCGCCCCAGAGCGGCCTGATGAACCAGCCCCGCCCCTTGCGCTGGTGGCGGGCCAGGCTGGGCGACGCCAGTGTGGTGACGCTGGCTGACGCAGGTGAGCAGCAGCAGTTTATCACCCGCCAGAACGCCTTTGTGAGCCAGCTGGCCCACGAACTGCGCACCCCGCTGATGGCGATTGCGGCTCATACCGAGGTGGTGCGCAGCAGCGCGGAGGATGAGAAGCTGCGGGCCACCTCGCTGGCGGTGCTGCAACGGGAAAGTGGGCGCATGGGGCGGCTCGTGCGCGACCTGCTGGAACTCTACCGGCTGGAGGCTGCCGCCGAGCTGTCCTTGCAGCCCGTGCATGTGGCCCTGGTGGCCGAAGCCGCCATCAGCCAGGTGTACCCCAGGGCCGAGGAGCGCAACCTGGAGCTGACGCTAGAAACCAGCGGGCGGCTGCCGCCGGTGCTGGCCCACCCCGACCGGCTGGCCCAGGTGTTTGGCAATCTGCTGGCCAACGCCATCAACTACTGCCGCCCTGGCGATGCGATTGTGGTGCGGCTGACGACAGAACCTGACTGCGTGCGCTGCACCGTGCAGGACACGGGGCCAGGCATTCCTCCTGCCGACCTGCCCCATGTGACGGAGCGGCTCTACCGGGGGCGCAAGGATGTGGCGGGCACGGGGCTGGGCCTGGCCCTGGTGGTGGAAATTCTACGCCGCCACCACAGCCAGCTCCATCTGGAAAGCCGCAGCGACGGTTCGGCAACTGGCACCACGGCCAGCTGGCTGCTGCCGGTCGCCCCGCGCAACCATTCGTGAAGCCGCTGCGACGCAAACCAGGCGTAGCCGTGCTGCTGCTGGCCGGGCTGCTGGCCCTGCTGGTGGGCTACTGGCTGCTACCTATTCAGGGTCAGATACTCATTCTCACCGACGGGCAAACCCGCCCCGTGGGAGCCTGGCCCCAGCTCTGGCTTGAGCCGCCCGCCGCCCGCCCTGGCGAGCCGGTGGCGCTCTACGTCCGTGACGAGCAGCCCTGGGCACATGTGAAACTACTGGTGAATGGGCGTGAAACGCAGCGTGACGGTTCCTTTCCCACCGGCAGCGGCCCCTGGACATGGCGCTGGACGATGAGTCTGCCCGCCACGCCCGGCACGGAAGCCCGCTTCTACCACAGTTGCCAGACGGGCTGCATCGAGCGGGCGCGACTGGCCCTGGGCGAACCAGCCCCAGCCGCAACCGCCAGCGCCCGCGTGCCGACGAAGCTGGGCGTGGTGTTTGCCGACCCCAACCGCAACTGGCACAACCGCAGCGGCTGGACGGTGGAGCTGACCTATGCCGACCAGCCCGACGATGTGGACTTGAGTATTGACGGTTTAGCCCAACGTGTGTTTGCAGCCGAAAAAGCGAGCCTGCGGGTGCTCGTGCGAGTGGATTGGAACCGCAGCCGTTCCCTCCCGCCGGAACAGGATGAAGTGGCCTTGGCCCGCTTCCGCGACTATGCCGCCCGGCTGGCCCGCGACGAACGGCTGCGGGGCGTGTATGCCTATATCATCGGCAGCGACCTCAACCGGCAGGCGACGCCGGAATGGTACGCCCGCCTGTTTAACGGCTACGGCCTGCCTGCCGAACGTAACGACAACCTGGTGCAGGCCATGCGGGCGGCCAACCCCAACCTGCGGCTGCTAGTGGGCACGGTGACGCCCTGGGTGACGGAGCGCAGCGGGGCATTGCAAGCGCAGATTGACCAGCCATGGCTCAACTATTTCGCCACGCTGCTGGCCCACCTTGGCCAGAGCGCGAACGGCAAAGCTACCGCCAACATGCCCTTCGCCATGGCCGATGGCTTTGCGCTGCAAGCCCCAGGCCGCCCCGCTGACCCGACGGTGGCGGACGCCCCGGCGACCGAGCCGAGCCGCGACATGCAGCGCCCGGAGTGGGGCGGGGCACAGGCGGGCTTCCGGGTCTACCGCGACTGGCTAGCGATTATCAATGGCAACCAGGCCAGCGCGGGATTGCCCGTCTACATCACCTCCACCAACACCTTCACTGCCAACGTTTCCACACCCCCGGCCCAGAACTACCCGCCCGGCTGGCTCAGCAGCGCCCTGGCAGAAGTGAATGGTCAGCGGCAGGTGCAGGCATTGTGCTGGTTTGTAGATACACCGTTGGGCAACCGCTGGGGCGAGTTCAGCCTGCAACGGCCCATGGGTCGCATGAATGAAGCCGCTGCCGAGTTCGATCGGCTCTTGCAACGTTGAGCAAATCTCTGCAACATCGCTCGCAAAGACATAAAGGGCACGTGCATGCGGTCTTTTACGGCTGGCGGCTTTGTATGAGCTGCAACAACTGACAACGACTCTGAAGGGGTGTTTCACCGCGAGAGCCGCAGAATTCTAAACGCGCCGTAGCCAACCAGGCAGAAGACCACTGCGCCTATCACGAGGTCAGGAATGTTTGAGCCGCTCAGAAAGACCAGTATTCCAGCGAGAATGACGCCGACGTTGACCAGCACGTCATTGGAGGTAAATATCTGGCTGGCTTTGATGTTTGCGTCCTGGCTTTGGGTGCGCCGCAACACCAGCAACGAGGCGACATTCCCCATCAGGGCCAGCAGCGACACGCCGATCATAAGTGTGAAATCTGGCTCATCGCCGACAGCCAGAAAGCGCCGGATGACTTCAATCACACCGACAATCGCCAGGGCCAGTTGAAACAGGCCGCTGATAAAGGTCACTCGCTTTTTGGCAGCCACGGCCCGGCCAACGGCATAGAGACTCAGACTGTAGACAATCGCATCTGCCAGCATGTCCAGGCTGTCGGCCACCAGGCCCATGGATTGGGCGATGAGGCCCACAGCCAGTTCTAACACAAACAGCGCCCCGTTGATCAGCAGCACGATGATCAGCAACTGGCGCTGCTGGACGGCGCTAGCATCTGGTTTCAGGGCGTCTACCAGTTCCCGCACGGCAACCGTCGCTCCAAGGTTGAGTTCGCTCAGCGCTCGTTCAATGGCCGTACCGCTGCCGGAATGCACCACAACCACGGTGCGGGCGGCCAAGTCAAAACTCAGGCCCTTCACTTCGCCATAGTCGGCTAGCTTCATGCGCACGAGTTGCTCTTCTGCCGCACAATCCATCTGTGGCACAGAAAAAGTAATTCGTTCCAGCATCTGTCTTACGGCGCTCCTGGTGTAGTTTGCAGGTTACGCACTACGCTTCACGTTTCACGTTTCACGCTTCACGTTTCACGCTTCACGCAGTACGGATTACGCACTACGCAGCACGTTTCACGGTTTCACGTTTCACGCAGTACGGGATGTCTCACGAGTGTACCACCGCAAGCGCCAGGCCGTCGTAGCCTTTGCTTCCCACCGTTTGCATGGCGGTGGCGCTGACGCGAGGCTCGGCGGCGAGGGTGGCGAGGAACTGACGCACGCCCTGAACGCTGGGATCGGTGCTGGCGGCATCCACTACCGCGCCGTTGCGCACCACGTTGTCGGCAATAATCAGGCTACCGGGCCGGGCCAGGCGTAGTGCCCATTCAAAGTAGGCGGTAAGATTAACTTTGTCGGCATCAATAAAGATCAGGTCGAAGGGGCCGAGTCCTTCGGCGGCGAGCTGGGGCAGCGTGTCGAGGGCTTTGCCCAGGCGCACCTCTACCATGTGCTCAACCCCGGCGCGGGCCAGGTTGGCGCGGGCTACCTCGGCATGGTTGGCGTCGGCCTCCAGCGTCACCAGCCTGCCGCCGGGGGGCAAAGCGCGGGCCAGCCAGATGGTGCTGTAGCCCGCCAGCGTGCCGATCTCCAGAATGGTGGTGGCCTGTTGCGCTAGCGCCAGCACCTGCAACAACTTGCCCTGGTTTGGCGCAACATTGATCGGCGGCATGCCCGCGTCCCTGGTCGCTTGCAGCGCCGCTTCCAATGCCTCGTCCGAAAGTGCCAGCGTCCGCTCGAAGTAGTCGTCAACTGCTGTCCACTGGGATTGAGTCATAAAGTGTCTCCTGATTGCAGATTGTAGATTGCAGATTGCAGATTAGCTGCACAGAAACGCAGAGTCGCAGAGACGCAGGGATTTCAAGTTACGAGTTACGTTTCACGTTTCACGCATCATGTTTCACGCATTACGGTTTGAGCTACTGCCAGCACCTCGGTGACAATCGCCTCGTGGTCGGGGGTCGTGCGAGCGATCCAGTAGCGCAGCTCCAGCGTCAGGTTGCCCTCGCTGATGCCGGTGGCCACCACGCTGGGGGCCGGTTCAGTGGCCACACCGGGAATGGTCGCCGCTGCCGCGCTCAGGGCGGCACGGGCGGCGTCGGGGGCGGCATGGGGCGGTAGCTCCAGGCTCAAGCGGTAGCGCCGCATGGCGTGGCGGCTGGTGTTGGTGATGGTGGCAGTGTAGACATCAGCGTTGGGGATGATCACTTCGTCGCCATCGTCGGTTTTGAGCACGGTGGCCCGCAGCTGCACGTCCATCACCGTGCCTGCGTTGGCACCGATGCGGATGTGATCGCCCACCTCAAAGGGCCTGGTGACCAGCAGCAGCACGCCTGCCGCAAACTGCTTGGTAATGTCTTGCAGGGCAAAGCTGAGGACGAGACCAACCACACCCAGGCTGGCCACCGCGTTCAGCACGGCCTGGCCAAAGCCCAGTGCTTGCAGGGCAAAAATGACGCCGAGCACCACCACCCCCAGCCGCGTCAGCGTAATCGCCAGGCGATGCACATTGCGCGGCAGGCGCGACGTGCCCAGCAGCCGCCCCACCACCCCGGTGAGTCTGCTGGCGACAAACAGGGTGATGAGCAGAATCAGCAGCGCCGCCAGCACCTGCGGCAGCCAGGCTACCACACTTGCCAGCAGCGCCTCCCAACTTCGCAGCAAAGGGTCAATCATGCGTCCGGCTCAATGCCTGCCGCTCGAAGCTGGGCCAGCAGCCGTTCGGCGCGGGTGGTAGCTTCCTCGGCGCGGGTTCGCTCCTCTTCGGCGCGAGTCCGCTCTCGCTGAGCGAGTTCGGCGCCAGTAGGAATGAGATGGCCCTCTTTGTCGCACCAGCGCAGCCAGGTGGCATGGGCATCTTCAAACGTGCCTTCCCATAGCGTCAGCCCGAGGCCAACACTGTCAAACCATGTCCCGTCGCGGGGCACAAACGAGCCACCCTGTCGTTCAAAACAGAGGAGGGTGCCCTGTTTCCACTTCTTCATCGGGTCGTAGACGACATAAAATGGCACACCGACTCGAATGTAGTCGGCCAGTTTGTAGCTCAACTCGCCGCCCTTGCGGTTTGAGACAATCTCAATCGCCAGGTCGGGCGCTTTGCCGTATTCCCACACAAAGTAGGTCAGGTTACGTTTGATGGTTATATCCTCGGGCAAACGCACGTAGAGACTCAGAAACATGTCTGGCACCACCGGCGGCTCGTGCGGCCC
>JALONX010000228.1 GCA_025454695.1 Chloroflexaceae bacterium | reverse complement strand
GCTCCCAGATAAAATTTAATTTGCCACTGACGAGTGATGAATTGCGCCAGCAGGAGTGGCACCGCCATGGAAACAAGAAGAGTCAGTAATGAACCAATCTGCACCACCATAAAGTTGCCCATAATGCGCATGTTCAAGATAGGGTCGCGCCAGATTAAGCCCCAGGGCAGCGAGATGATACAGATCACCATAAAGATCAGCAGCGGTCGGTTCATTGCCGCAGGTGCCAGCTGCCAGCCACGGTTCGCCATGGAAACCAGCCAGATACCCACCAGCAACAGCGACAGTGCGAGACTCCACGGGACAGTGCTTGCCGTGCCGGTAGAAAATTGAATGATCGGCAGCGTCAGCGCAGTAACGGGCAGCAGCAACAGGGCGCTCACAAAATAGCGTGCCACAAGGGCCACTACAGCAACGCCAACCGGGGCGGCCACCAGCAGCAGCGCTATCGTCGCCCTATCGCGCACCAACAGCAAGCTAAAGGCAACACTACCCAGAAACAGAGCCACCAAAAGACTGCCCACCCGCAGCCAGTTCGGTAGCCGGTTGATGTAGAAGGCCCAGACCCGCTCTAACGCTACGTACATCGTTGTTTCGCTTCCAACGTTTGTTCCCTACACGCGGGAATCGGCTGTCCGCCCAGCTTCATCCATCGTCGCTGTGGCTGGAACAACCTGTTGATACACAGCCATAGTCTCTCGCGCACAGCGTTCCCACGAAAAGCTCGCCGCCCGAGCCAGGCCGTGTCGCCTCAGTTCGGCCTGCAGCGCCTGGTTTTCCAGCCCCTGGTGCAGCATCGCCGCCAGTTGTTCTGGCGAGTCGGCGTTAAACAGCAGGGCAGCGTCGCCGACAATTTCGGGGATCGATGAGTTGTTGGCCGCCACCACCGCCGTGCCACAGGCCATCGCTTCCAACAGCGGCAGGCCAAAGCCTTCGTAGCGCGATGGAAATACAAACAGCGCTGCCCCACTGTAGAGCGCTGCCAGGTCAGCATCATGCACGCCTTCTAAAAAGCGCACCTGTTGTGTGATTCCAAGCTCCTGCACCAGGGCAGCGGTGGCTTCGGAAAGGAAACGATGAGTCCAGACCACCGCTAGCTGGTGACGCGGGTGCAGCCGGGCATAAGCCCGCAGCAGGGTTGCCAGGTTTTTGCGCGGGTCGGCTGAAGCAATCGCCAGCACATAGGAGGAATCGAGGCCATAAGTCTGTTGCACCCGCTGCTGTTCTGCGCTCGTGCGCGGCCAGAAGAGCGGCTTGGCTGCCTCGTGCGTCACCGTCACACGTTCAGCAGGCAGTCCAAGCTCCGCCACAATGTCGGCTTTTGCTGCATGCGACACGGTAATGATGTGGGCGGCACGTCTGGCCGCCAGCACGGGAATATAGCGATGATACAGCTCCATCAGGCGGCGTTTGCCAGAAACGGGCGCTCCCTGGTTGAAGCGGGCCGGGTTGCGCCAGATCATGTCATGAATGGTCACCACCAGCGGGCAGGCCAGGCCAAGCGGCGCAGTCATGCACGGGGCGTGAAACAGATCAAGCCGGTCACGGCGAATGTGCCAGGCCAAGCCAATTTGCTCACGCCAGGGCATGCCAACCAGCGGCTGCTGGCCCGAAACAACCCGCCAGCATGCATGGCGGGGCAGCTGCGGCAGGTGTGCTGGCACCGCTCGGTCAACATACAGCAGATACTCATGCTCCGGTTCAAGCGCCAGGAGTGCTGCAAGCAGGTGTTCGCTATAGGTTTTGAACCCGCCAGGCTGCGGGTGGGTGAGAAAACGAGCATCAATGCCGATGCGCATGCCTGTTGCTCCTGTGCCTACGCCAATGCTCTGGACGCCAGTGTGACCGCGTGCAACATCGCCGCTGCGTCGGCTGCCCGTTCGGCCTGCTCTGTGTCGCTACGCAGCGTGGCGGCCAGCCGATGGGCGAGGGTTTTTCCGAGAAAACCAACCTGAAGGCAACGGGTGAGCAGGGCTGCCCGCCAGGGTGCATAGTGTTTACGAAAGAAGCGTAGTTTGCTCTGGTAGAGCTGGGCTTTCATGCGCTGGTTGGCCATGCGGCTACTCTGCCCGCCAAGATGCACCACCGGTGCGCCATCGTAATAGCACACCTGCCAGCCCTGCTGCCGTGTCCGGTAGCACCAGTCGGCCTCTTCTGCATACATAAAATAGGCTGAGTCCATCAGCCCAACCTGCCTGATTGTGCTGCGGCGAACGAGCATACATGCCCCACCAACCCAGTCTACATCGAACACATGGTTGCCAGCATCGGTGGTGAAAGGCTGCCGTCGCCGAATGTTCCGCCCCAATAATTCTGACAGCACACTGGGAAAACTGGCCCACGACGGTTGCAAACTGCCATCGCCGTTCAGCAGGCGCGGCCCCACAATCCCCACTTCGGGCCGTGTGTCAAGAAAGCGTACCAGTGTTGTGAGCGAACCAGCACTCGCCAGCGTGTCGCTATTCAACAACAGCACATAGCGGCTGTTGCTGGCTTCAATGGCCTGGTTATTGGCGGCGGCAAAGCCACGGTTGTCCTGGTTTGTAATGAGATGCACCTCAGGGAAGGCCGCCTGTATTGCTGCCACACTGCCATCGCTTGAACCGTTGTCTACTACCCAAGTTTCGCTTGCAAGGCCATGGGTAGCTGCTGCCAGGGTAGCCAGGCAATCAAGCAAAATCTGGCGCGTATTCCAGTTGATAATAATAATGCTGAGATCAGGCGGCTGCATGGACACGGTGAGTACTCCGGTTTTCAGCAATTGTTCCAACAAAGTGGCGAAACTCGCTGCCAATGTGGTGCCAGTCGTACCGTTCACGCACAAGCTTCTGCCCAGCGGCCTGTAGTGCGGCCCGTAATGTCGGGTTTTCCAGCAGCCGCACAGTAGCCTGGGCAAAATCGTGTGGCGTATCAGCAATCAGCAGATGCCGATCTGCTTCTACGTCCAGCCCTTCCGCCCCTTTGCGGGTGGAAATGACCGGCGTGCCCAGGGCCATCGCTTCCAGAATTTTCAGGCGGGTGCCGCTACCCTGGCGCAATGGCACCACTTCGGCCCACGAACGGGCAATACACGAGCGAATATCCGGCACAAAGCCGGTGAATTCTACCCCGCTGCGAAGGGGAAGTTGTTTCTGAATATGGGTTGGCGTGGCCCCGGTGATCTGCAAGCGCACAGCTGGCCGAGCGGCCTGAATATGCGGAAAGATGTCGGCCAGAAAATAGGCCATGGCATCAAAATTGGCTGTGTAGGTTAACGCCCCAGGGTAGATCAGCGTGTCTGGTTCGGGAGACGTTGTTGGCGTAGTTCCAGTGCTAGTGCCATTGGGTACAACCACCAGCGGCAAACGAGCTACTGCAAGCTGTTGAATAAGTCGGGCCTCTTGCTGAGAAACCACTGTGCAGCCCTGAAACTGAGCCAGCATCTGCTGCATGTAGCGGCGGTGTTTGGCCCAGGTGAGCCAGAACCGCAGTCGTCGCCAGCCTTGTTGTCGAGTAAACTGATCGTAGAGGATAGCAGCTTCCAGATCGTCGAGTACCCGTGGCACATGTGGCACGAGCAGGGCATAGGGCGCTATCGAAAGTTCAAACGCAACCACTACGTCTGGCTGCACCCGTGCCGCCACCTGCTGCACCATTGCTGCAAAGGCGGGATTCCAGGTTGCCCGTACCGAAGCAGGCTCCCATCGAACCAGACTCACCAGCCTATCGGCGGGGGTGAGTGGGCGGCGTTGCTCGGCCACGGCCTGAATTGAAGCGCAACGGCCCGCTGTCTCTTTTCGCGCAAGCGTTTCTGGGGGCTGCTGGGCCAGCGCCACCAGATGCACCTCGTGCTGTTGGCACAGCCCGGCGAGCAAATTGGCGATGCGCATGCGCGAACCGTTGTCAGCTGGTTCGGGCCACCATGGCGAAAGAGCAAGAATGCGCATTCAGGTTATCCTTACGACGGTTGTCGGGCGAGCAGCCCTGGTTGCCCACCGTGCAATGCCTGTTGATACACGGCCAGAATCTGGCGGGCGCTGCTGGCCCACGAGAATTGTGCGGCACGGGCAAAACCAAGCTCGCGCAGCTGCTGGGCCTGGGCCGGGTCGCTCAGCACGCTTTCCAGGTGTCGCGCAATCTGGGCGTCGTCTTCGGCGTTGGCATAGAGCGCCGCAGTGCTGGCCACTTCTGGCAGGGCGCTGTTGTCGGCGCAAATCACTGGTGCGCCGCATGTCATCGCTTCCAGCAGCGGGATACCAAAGCCTTCCAACCAGGAAGGAAAGACAAAGGCCTTGGCCATGCTGTACAGTGCGATCAAATCCTCCCGCGATGGGCGCAGCAGCAGGCGGGCGATGCCTTCGTGTACGGCTTCGGCCACAATTGGCAGCGGTTCTCGCCGTGAGAAGAAGACAATCTGATGGGAGGAACGCAGGCTGGCCGGGAGCCGCCGCCATGCACGCACCACTGCTGCGGGGTTCTTCAAACCATCGGCCAGCACAAAGGGCTTCTCCAGGCTATAACGTTGCCGCACATCCGCCAGTGTGGTTGTGTCGCTCACCCGCCGCAAATCGGGTGTGGGCGCATGGGGCACCGGCACAATCCGTTCTGGGCGAAAGCGGCAGTAGCGCAGAATATCGCGTTTGGCATGTTCCGAAACGGTGAGCAACATATAGGCACCACGCAGCGCAGCATGGGAACAAAGGTGGAGGTACAGCGTCATCGCAGCGACCCGTGGGGTCTGACGTGTTCCTTTGCTTCTGAACACATGTGATAGCGGCATCAGCGTCATAGCATCGTGAAGGGTGACAACGGTGCGCCCGTTGCGCGGCCCAAAGCCATAGTTGGCCGGGAAGTGAGCCACCTCAATGCCGTCCTGTTCCATCGCCTGGCGCAGCCCCCACACATCCAGCCCAACACTGGAAGCGGCGTTGCGCCAGGGTAGCAGGCGCACGGTCACGTTGGCGGGCAGGTTGTGCAGCTCAAAGGGGCATTTGGTGTCGGCATACAGCACAACCGTGTGTTCTGCTACCAGGCTGCAAAGCGCAGGCACAACGTGTTTGATGTAGGTGTGTACTCCACCTACCAGCCCGTGTGAAAGATACCGAACATCAATGCCAATGCGCATAGCGTTGCCCCAAAAGCGTGTTTTACCCCGGCAGTTGTTGCCGCCACTGCCCAAAGCGCCCGCGCCAGAAATCGAACCAGGCTTCCCGCATGCCCACCCGCCCGGGCCGATTACGCCATTTTGGCCGCAGGCAGATGCTCAGGTAGGTGCGTATATCTTGACTCATTGCCATACAGCGGGTAGACCAGCGAGCATGGGTTGCCCACAGAAACAGCAGGCGGTTGCGGGTCATGTAATAAGCCAGATATTCTTTGTCGTACCGTGCATTGAGCGGAATTTTGTGTCGCACCAGGGCAGTTGGCACCTGCAGGATGCGAAAACCCGCCCGAGCGATCCGCACACACCATTCCGTTTCTTCAAAATACATAAAGAAGCGTTCATCCAGCAAACCGGCCTGCTTTAGTGCCGCCCGTTTCACCAGCAGCGCACACCCGGTGACAAAATCTACCGCCCGTGGATCGCCCCTTCGCCCCAGATCAGGCTGGCCGTGTTCGGGCATCACACAGGTGCCGTGCTGCCAATCAATGCTGCCTCCTGCCGACCAGATCAGATCGGGTCGTTCATAGTAGGTGATTGTTGGCCCAACGACACCAATAGTCGAATCAGCCTCCGCTACTTCTACCATGCGCTGGAGCAGATCAGGGACGACTTCGGTGTCGTTGTTGAGCAGCAGGGCATAATCGAAGCCCTGGGCCAGGGCATAGCGTAGCCCGACGTTGTTGCCAGCGGCGAAGCCCAGATTGGCTCCATTCTCAATGACAGTAACTTCAGGAAATTGTGAACGTACCTGTTCTACAGTTGCGTCGGACGACGCATTATCCAAAACCACAACCTCATAGCGTGCCTGTGGATATTCCACATGACGTAGCGACTCAAGACAGGCCAACGTGTCAGCCATGCCGTTGTAGCAAAGTATCAGGATGGCGACACGGGGCTGCATCAGGCGGCCTCGTGAAGGTGGGCCGATGTCTGGTTTACCACCTGTTGGTATATTTGAAACAGTGCAACCATTTCGTCCTCTACGCTGGAAATGGCAGGGGCATGCTGATGCAGCTGCGGCAGTAGCTCTGGTTCGTCGCGCAAGCGCTGGATTTGTCGCGCCAGGTCGGCGGCATCACCGGGCCGGAAATGTAGGCCGTCTATTTCGTGGCGTACCAGTTCGGCCATGCCGCCCATGGCCGATGCAATGACCGGACGACGGGCGGTCTGAGCTTCCAGAATAGCCAGCGGAC
This sequence comes from Chloroflexaceae bacterium, assembly GCA_025454695.1. Lineage (GTDB taxonomy): Bacteria > Chloroflexota > Chloroflexia > Chloroflexales > Chloroflexaceae > JALONX01. The sequence goes on along the minus strand of JALONX010000228.1, from coordinate 1,742 downwards.
TGTTCTCGAACCATATCGAAGGAACCACAATCACGTCTATCGGACGTAACACCTCGGCAATACGGCTGTTGTCAAAACGCCCTGCCAGCTGGATGCACGGGTCATCGCCAATAAGCTTATGCAGATGTTGGCTATATGTTTTGTTGTGGCATGTATCGCCGTAAATGCTTAGCTGAATAGGACGGCCACGGGATGGCAACATTTTAATCGCACGTATCAGCAAGTGAATACCCTTGTGCGGGGCAATCTGACCAATGTAACCCAGTTGCAAGGTTCCATCGTTGGTCGGGCTAGGAATGTCTCGAAAGCGACTCGTATCAGTGCCCAGGCGTACCACGTCCAACCGGCTCGGCTCTACCACCTGACCAAACATGTCGGCAAGAAAACGCGATGGTGCAATGACCCGTTCGGCCCACCTAAGGGCCTGGTGCAAAAAAGTTCGTCGTTCTTCCATGGCTGCCCGTGCAGGCTGGAGATGCCAGATAGAAGCGGCGCGCCCCAGCAATCCACCAGTGACACGGTCAGGTAAGCGGAAACGACGGCTATCTAGCAGCATGCACCACGCGCAGGCGGCGGCGTCGGCTGGAATGGTGGTACAGACCTCGCCATCTCCCCGCAACAGGGTCACCCGTGGGCAGAGAAACCAGTAATCATGCAAGGTAACGATTGATGGTATTTGCCGAGTATGCGCTGCTTCAAGCACACTCGCTGTCAGCAGATAGCCGCTTTGTAAATGCACCAGATCAGGTTCCCGTTGGGCAAGAAACTCTGTAAACCAGCGCCCAATTGTTGGGTGATTGTAGCTCCACTGGAATGGTACGTCATCATGGTGAAGATTTAATGACATCCGCCACACTGGAACCTGTTCATACATGTCGAATTCGACGCCGATGTCACCGACGCCCCCGCTATCAGTGCGCTCAACGCAGACCACATCAACCTGGTGGCCCTGTGCCAGCAGCCAGCGGGCCAGGCGAAAGGTGTACAGTTCTGCGCCAGAGGTATAGTGGGGCGGAAAATGATGAACGGGTAAAACAATTTTCATACGTTACCCTATCGTTATGCTGTATCAGGGGCAATGGTACTGCGGCGCTGCAACAGCTGCTGCACAAAGGCCAGTTCATCGCGGCCCACGACCCTGAAGATGATGAGTAGAGTCATGTAGATAAGCGATCCAAACAACACGTTGAACACCAGTAGAGAGTTTTGAAACACCATCACACTTGCCCCCATCAACAGCGCTGCTACACACGGCAGGAGCAGCATGCGGCCACAGTCAAGTTGTTTGAGCAATGGCCGGAGCAACCAGCAATACTGACCCACCAGCACTGCTTCAGTGATGACCGTCATAATGGCGGCAGCAACATAGCCATAGGTTGGTATCAGCAGTGCATTGAGGCAAATGTTCACGCTGGTGCTAATGAGGATGGCTCGTGCCACCCGGCTTTCTTGACCAGAAATCACAACCACATAGCCCAGAAACTCGGAAAGGAACATCAAGGGGACTGTCCATATCAGAATAGCCAGTACCGGTATGGCTGCGTTGTATTCATCGCCAAAGAGAACAGGCACAATCTGATGGGCCAGGGCTGCACCACCCAGAATGCGCGCCAGAAATGACCGTCTGTCCGATCCGCTCACGGGGTACTCTCCTGATTCACCGACTGAAGCTGTCAGCCCTGCGTCTAGCGCGGGGCGCTGGCCACGCACCATCGCCCGAATACGGGATCGGACAGACGGAC
>JALONX010000227.1 GCA_025454695.1 Chloroflexaceae bacterium | reverse complement strand
GGCGCAGCCGCCAGCGGCATGACCGACTGGAAAGACATTGGTGGCGAGGCCCGCCGCATTGGCCTCGTGCATGGCGCGCTGAACACAACGGCGGCAGCACTCTACGCCACGGCCCTGGTGCTGCGCCGCAAGCCCGAGTCGCGTCCGCTGGGCCTGGCGCTTTCGCTGGCAGGCTACAGCACCGTCATCGCCTCGGCCATTCTCGGCGGTGATATGGTCTACCGCCACCGCATTGGCACCAACCATGCCAATGACGAGGCCCTGCCAGAGCAGTTTGTGCCGGTGCTGCCCGCCGAGGAGCTAAACGAGGGCGAACTACGGCGGGTGGAGGCCAACGGTACGCCGGTGATGCTGGCCCGCCACGAGGGTGAGGTCTACGCCCTGGCCGAGCGCTGTGCCCACCTGGGCGGGCCGCTGGCCGAAGGCAAACTCATTGACGGCAGCGTGCAGTGTCCGTGGCACGGTTCCCGCTTTCAACTGCGTGATGGCAACGTGCTGGATGGGCCATCGGCCTTTCCCCAGCCATGCCTGGCGGTTCGCATCCGCAACGGGCAGATCGAAGTGCAAGCGGCAGAGCGGCAGGCTCTTCAGGACACGGTTCACGCCGTGGGCGAAAAGGGCAGCGACCTCGCTCGCGAACTGGGAGGATAAGTATTCACCGCAGAGACGCCGAGGGCGCGGAGTTTTGAAATACTATGTTCCCTCTGCATACTCTGCGTCTCTGCGGTGCAACATAAAAGGAGTGAGACGTGGACGAGAATAACTTGACCCCGATTCCGGTGAAGATGTACCGCTCGGAGAAGCGGCTGACGGTGGCGGCACCCATGCCGGGGCTGCACCCCGACGATATTCTGGTGGAAATTGGCGACGACGGTATGCTCTACATCCAGTCGGAGCTGCGCGGCGAGCAGAAGGGCGTGAACGAGGAGCTGCTGAACGAGTGGCAGGTGGGCAACTACTACCGTGAACTGGCGCTGCCCGACCCCGTGGACGGTGAGTTGACGAATGTCACCTACGAAAACGGCGTGCTGGTGATTGCCATGCCGTTGAGTGACACACTTCGAGCAGCCCAACTCTTTTTAGACGAGGCCGGGCGGGCACGGGGCCAACGCATTGCCCATAAGAGCCACAACATCCAGCGTACCAGCACCGAGGAACACCAGGCTGAGCAGGCTGCTCAATACCAGGACGAGCCGATGCAGGAGCGGCGGGTGGGCGACCAGCCAGCGTAGCTCATTTTTCTCACAAAGGCACAAAGCCACAAAGAAGTTTATGTTTGAATTTGATTGAAAACCGTGGTGCCTTTGTGCCTTTGTGAGAGGCAAAGATGGAGTGCATGATGACGATTGAACCCAGGGCACAGCCAGCCCCTTCTTCCAACGGCGCACTGCCCGCCCAACCGCTGGCGAACGCCACTGCTACTGCCACAATGCCAGGCCAGACGGAAGCCCCGGCGCGTCGGCCCATGGGTCGCCCGCGTGTGGTGATTGTGGGGGCAGGCTTTGGGGGCCTCAGCGCGGCCAAAACATTGGGCGACAGTGGCATGGAAGTGCTGCTGCTCGACCGCAACAACTACCATGGTTTCTGGCCCTTGCTCTACCAGGTGGCCACGGCGGGCCTGGAGCCGGAGGCGATAGGCTACCCTGTGCGGGCGATTGTGCGGCGCTACCGCAACCTCGATTTTCGTATGACCGAGGTGCATGGCGTGGATTTTGAGCGCCGCCTGGTGCTCACCGACGGTCAGCCCATTCCCTATGACTATTTAGTTTTGTCCGCGGGCAGCGCCAACAACTACTTCGGCAACAACGCCCTGGCCGAACACACCTATGGGCTCAAAGATATTGACGACGCCGAACGCATTCGCAACCATATCCTCAAAGTCTTTGAGCAAGCCGCTGCGGAAACTGACCCCGAGCGGCGGGCCGCCCTGATGACGATGGTGATCATCGGTGGCGGGCCAACCGGGGTGGAGATGGCCGGAGCGATGACTGAACTGATCAGCCATGTGCTACGGCGCGATTTCCCGACCCTGAACATGGGCCAGGCTCGGGTGATGCTGGTGGAAGCTGGCCCAACGGTGCTAGCAACCTTTCCACCCAATTTGCAACAGGAAACCAAGAACCGGCTGGCCCGCTTTGGGGTTGAGGTGCGCACGGGTGTGGCCGTCACGGGTGCCGATGGCGAAAGTGTGACGCTGAAGGACGGCGATACCATCCCAACGCACACAGTAATCTGGGCTGCGGGCGTGCGCGGCGCGGAGCTGGTGGATCGGCTGGGCTTGCCCACCGGGCGCGGCAACCGGGTGAAGGTGCAGCCAACCTTGCAATTGCCTGACCACCCGGAAGTATTTATCATCGGCGATATGGCCTATGTGGAAGGCTACCGCAACAACGCGCCCTTCCCCATGGTTGCGCCGGTCGCCATTCAGGGTGGCGAGCAGGCCGCCCGCAACATCATGGCGCTAGCCGAGAATCGCCCGTTGCGCAACTTCCGCTACTTCGAGCGGGGCCAGATGGCCACCATTGGTCGCCGGGCCGCCGTGCTCGATGCCTTTGGCATTCGCCTTTCCGGGCGGTTGGCGTGGCTGGGCTGGCTTGTGGTTCACCTGCTGCTGCTCATCGGCTTCCGCAACCGGGTGATTGTGTTAATCAACTGGTTTATCAACTACGTGACCTATGACCGAGGCGTGCGTCTCATTTCCCGCGTAGACTGTTGACTTCTGTATCTCGGGCAAAAACGCAAACTAAAAAGTGGGGTTGTCGGGTTGTCGGGTCGTTCTACAACTCCACAACTCCCACAACCCCCGCAAACGTGCCCCCAGTCTTCTCCTACAGCACCATTCCAATGACAAAGCCCACCGCGACGGCGGCGGCAACGCTCTGCCATGGGTTGGCCTTGGCATAGCGCCGCAGGTCGAAACCGGGCATGGTTTCGGCCTCCAGCTCGTGCAGCGTCGTGTCGAGCTGGCTGATCGCGTCGTCCAGCGTCTGGCTGATCTCCCGTTCCATCTGGGTCATGCGTTTCTCCTCTAGCTCCCTATCGTTAATGTGCGAAACTCGCCGGTAACTAGATTCAGCACCAGGGCTAAAAGGCCCGCCCCGGCGCAGATCAGCCCGAAGATACGCAGGAAAATGGCAGGCCGTAGGGCTGTGCGTGGCAGCAGTGCGTTGATGCCAACGCTCAGCATCGAGAGGCCCACCAACACCTGAGCCATGCGCAGGTAGAGCCACTGCTGGTTCAACAGCGCCCAACCAAAGCTCAACAACGCGGCAACAATTGCCACCACTGCCAGGGCCACACTGCGCTCGGGCGGGCGGGTAAGGTTTTTGAGATACCGATCTAGCATAACTGCTCCTTTCGCTGCTGTGTGTGCAAGGGCTGTGCCAGGCCATAGAAAGAGATACAAACACATGCGATTTCAATACTATTTCTACCTATGAATTGTTGCACTGGCACATAACCTGCCTTCTATCATACCACCTGCACGAGCGGGGCTGTACAACAGCATATACGTGACGAGGAGCGATAGCATAGATGTTAACGGAACAACAACGGGAAACAACGCGCCAGGTCGGCACACGGGTGCGGGCTTTTGGCCGCTGGCTCAGCGCTTTTAACGGCGGTGTGGTAGGCATTGCCTTTGGTTTTGGTTCACGACAGGCCTGGAATTACACCCTGGGTGGCTTTCTGCTGCTGCTGATAGTTGGCATGGTGGCGGTGCTGTGTGCGGTCTACAGCGAAAAGGTGCGCCTGGGTGATTGGCGCGCTGGATTGTATGAAAGCGGCAAAATCTTCCTCAGCCAGACCACCCTGTATGCGACAATGATCTTTGGACTCGCCGCGCTGGTGCTGCTTAGCACAACCGATGCTGTGTGGCTGCACCTGCCCACCCTGGCCATGCAGATGATGCCTGGCCTCTACCTCCTCACCGCCCTGGCCACCATCTTCAGCGCCCCCCTCTACCTGCGCTGGATGCCCCTGCCCGAAGACCGCCGGTAGTGTGCGCTATGCGCAGAGATGGGGGATGAGAGATGAGAGATTTAGTCGAGCTCACCGCCAATCTCTCATCTCTCATCTCTCATCCCATTCTTTTCACACGTCGTTGAAGAAGAAGCCGTGAAAGCCAAAGGGGATGTGGTGGGGCACTTCAGCTCGGCCCAACTCGGTAAAGCTCGCCGCATCCAGTACCAGCAGAAACGACGTGCCCCGTTCAGCGTCTAGCACAACCGAGAGCAGCACGCCATCGTCTTCGCGCTGGCCCCCAGGTGTGGGCACAAACACTGGCTCACCGGGGAAACAGCCCGCCTCGCTCCAGACCTGGCGCTCGCCCCGTTCCACATCCACTTTCACCAGATGGTTCAAAAAGTTAATCGGCTGATCTGCACCGACGCCATAAGCAAAGCGGTAGGGGCGGCTGCGGGCCTGGCTCTCGTTTATCTGGGGCAGTTCCAGCCCGGCACTGGCGAGCTGTTCACTACGCACCTTGCCGCCGTTGCGAGGCAGGTGGTAGCGCCGCAATATGCCGGTTGGCATCTGTTCCGCTTCTCGCACCCGGTGCAGGTAGAGCTGGTGAATAATCGAGGGATCGGGGTAGGCAACGCAATCGAGCACCAGGCCTGCGTCGTTTTCATAGGCATTCACATGATGAAATGAGAAAAAGGCCTCGGACTCATACACCTGCATCGGCTCCTGGCACTCCTTGTCGAACACCAGAAAACGGGTGCCCCGTTCTGGTCGCCAGCGGAAATTCTCGATGAAAGGCTTGCCAGTGAGGAGAAATTTTACTGGATGCACCATAAACGGGAATTCAGCCAGGATGACATACCGCGTGGTAGCGGCAAAACTATGCATGTAGGCCGGTTCGGCAACCGGTAGCACGCCGATCCGTTTACGCCGTCGCCCTCGCGTCATGTAGACGTGGTAGCTGCTGACGATGTTGAAGCGCAAGGTATAGTTGATCGCTGCGTTGTTGGTGGGATCGTAGAGCGGGTGGGCCGAGGTGAGTGAACCGGCCAGTCGGTCATCATACACAAACGGGCCGATGGTTTCCAGTGTGCGGGGGTTAAACTCAATCGGCAGCGGTGTTTCCGTCAGCGCTACAAAGCGGTCGGCGATGCGGGCAATGTTGACGTTGGCGTTGTCGGCGTGGGCAAACAAAACCGAAAAAAAGCGGCTGAAAATCACCCGACATGGATCGGCGGCAAAGGCCGAAAAGCTGAGTTTGCCCGTGCGAGCCGCTTCGCTGTAGCTTTTGCTGCGGAGAAAGCGGTTGGTGTAGGCCACCGCGCCGTGGCGAAAGGTGAAGGCATGGAGCATAGCAAATCCATCAAACCAGTGGTGGACGGTCTCGCTGCCGACATCGAATTTTGCTGGCCCGTTGCGAATGAGGGTGCCGGACAGCCATGGGGGAATGCTGCCACGAACGGGTAACGCCTCATAGTGTGTCTCGCGGTTCAGGCTGGTGAACCCCTGCTGGAAGCCCTTAGCTGTCACGACACGCCTTTCGCTACGACCCTTGTTGTTCCTGCTTGCGCAGGCTCTCGTCTACGGTCTCTTCGTCGCCCTCGGCCTGGCTCGGCGGCTCCCGCTCGATGGTAGGGTGGACGCTGTGGCGCGGGCCAACAGCCTGGCCATTGTCGCCCAACTCCGCATCTACTGTTTCTTCCTCGCCCTCGGCCTGGCTGGGTTTGCCTCGCTCAATATCGGTATCGTCCTGCTTGCGCTGTTGCTGGTCGCTCATTGTATGTTTCCTTTCGTGTTTTGCCACAGAGGCACAGAGAACACAGAGATAAGAGATTGGAGAGTAGAGATTGGAGACTGAACCAGTAGTCATCCTCAACACTCAACACTCAATTTCAATCCTCCGCGTCCTCCGCATCCTCGGCGGTGAAAAAACTATCCACCAGATTGACTCGGGCTGCCTTCGTCGTTGTCGCCACGGGTTTTGCCGCTCATGCCGGGGCCGCCTTGCTTGTCGCGTGAGCCAGCTTTGCCTTTGCCGATGGTGCCGGGCACAGGGGCTTCGTCCTGGGCGTTGTCGGCGTCTATCCCGGAAACATCGCCAATTTCACGCACCTTTGCCCGCACCCCACCAGTGCCAGAGCTGCCGCCCACTCCGGCGATGCCATCTACGCCGCTGCTGCTGCTGTTGCCCACACCACTATCCTTGCGGCCTGCTGTGCGGGTCTATTTCGCGCCGCCCCGGCCATTGCTTTTCTTTGCTGCCTTGTGGCTGTTCATCCATTGTCTGGTTTACCATGGCACTATGAAGCAAAATCAATACCAGGGATAGTACGCAGTCGCCCGCTGGCAGTGAGCAGCCTGCCCTTAGGCTCCCCGGCTCCTGCCCCTCGACTGGCTCGGGAACCGCCTGACGAAGGGGAGCTTGCCCGCCCTGAGGCCCCCCGGCTCCTGAGCCTGACGAAGGGGAGCCTGTCGAAGGGCTTGCCGAAGGGTCGAAGGGCTGGCAAACGTAGCTTGTGGTCTCGTGCCAGCAGTGCCTGCAAACGGCAAACGGGATGCAAACTGGTCACGCAGCGGCACGAAACCTGCACATCCGCAGATGGGAAGCAACAGCAGAGGAGCACTTCATGGTCAGTATGCAGCACGAGGTGGCAATTCAAGCCCCACTGGCTTTTGTCTATAATCAGTTGCTCAAGTTTGAAGATTACGCCACTTTCATGGAGGGTGTGCAGTGGGTTGAGCTGATTAACGATCATCTGCTGGAGTGGAGCACCACCTACGACGGAGGGGAGCAAACCTGGCAGGCAACCCTCACTAGCCAGCAAACCAATGCTGAACTGGCCTGGCAAGCCACTGGGAAGAGCGGCTATAGTGCTACCTTCACCCTGGCTGAGGTTGACCCGCAGCAGACCCACCTGCGTTTGACGGTGGCCTACCAGGATGGCAACGACGGCCCTACGCAGCGCCCTATGCACGATCTGGTGCGCTTTAAGCGCATGGCTGAGGCCCGCTGGCAGGGCAGCCAGGCCACCGTTGGCCAGGTTCGCAGTGGCCCGGAGTTGGCGCGGCAGGTCGGCGGCGGGGCGAGCGGCATTGCCAACGATGTGGGCGGCGGCACCGGCACAGGCCTGAACGAAGATGCCGGAATGGTGCGCTTCGACGAAACCAACGGCGGCGGCCCCGGCAACGACATTACCGCTGATGAGGAACGCTGAGCGCTGAGCGATGAACAGTGCCTAGTATGCGAATTCGGTGCGCATCGCGCATGGCGCATGGCGCAAAGTGTGCTATACTGTATCCGTTCGCCTGGAACACGCGACGACTCCATCAGACGCAGGTGCTTTTGCGCACATTCTCTGGCCCGAATCCCATCGCTGGGTAGGCCCGGAAGCTCCAATTTGCGCCCCAAGCGGTCACGCACGAGGTCTGCCGCACGGCATATCGTTCGACTCACATCACACGGCACTATAGGTGTGTGGCGCTGAACTGGATTTCACGGAACGTTCCTTGTAGCACACGGTTGTATGAACGCCTGAGGTAGGCGTATTTCCCCAATGTATTGACCAGCAGTGTTTTGCCTGCCGGGAGGCAGGCTGCCGAAGAAAGGTAGTGTTGTGGCCGCAGAACGACTTCAGAAGGTGCTAGCAAGTGCTGGCATCGCATCACGGCGCGATTGTGAGGCGTTGATTTCCGCCGGGCGCGTGACGGTGAACGGACGGGTGGTGCATGAGCTTGGCACGCGGGTTGACCCCGAACAGGACATGGTCGCCGTGGATGGCAAGCCAGTGCAGCAGCCGGTTGAGCGAACGTATTTGATGTTAAACAAGCCCGTAGGCGTGGTTTCCACCGCCGATGACCCCCAGGGCCGCCCCACCGTGGTTGAACTGGTGGATGTGCCGGGCCGGGTGTACCCGGTGGGCCGCCTGGATGCCGACAGCGAAGGCCTGTTGCTGCTCACTGACGATGGCGAGCTAACCCACCGTCTCACCCACCCCAGCTTTTCGGTGGAGAAGGAATACCGAGTGCTGCTTGACAGCGCACCCGATGCCCACGCCCTGCGCGAATGGCGCACCGGCGTGATGCTGGACGAAGAGCGCACCGCCCCCGCCTGGGTC
>JALONX010000226.1 GCA_025454695.1 Chloroflexaceae bacterium | reverse complement strand
CTACAATGTTCGTATGGAGTAATTGCTGCTGGAAGAAACCGAACTGAACGAGCGGCTGCGGGCCTGGCTCGACAGCGCACCCACTGCCGCCTTCGCCGTAAGTATCGAGCGGCTAAGCGATGGGCGACTGCTGCTGCGCCCCACGCCCGAAGTTGACCCGACGCTGCTGGCCCACATCCGCGTCACCATGGCGAAGTACCGGGAAACGCTGATGAATTTGACATGATTCGTCTATATACGAAGTATCAGCCATCGAATGAATTCGGCGTCTGAACGCTCAAAACACGCTGATAAAGTTTTACTTTTTGTCTGGCACTGCGGTGCCGCCCCAGCCACCGAATGAATTCCGCGTCTGGAAGCCGCAAACACGCTGATGAGTTTTAAGAAATTAAACGGGTATATTTGCTAGCCGTAGCCCTAAAGGGCGCGGCTCTCATGTGCGAAGCCCGCCTACGCGGGCTATACCGGAATTAATTTTTAATCTTCATAAGCGTGTTGTCTCGGAGTCTGTCCACATTAATTTGTAAATATTCATTAGTAGTCTATAAAAGAAGTTTTTCTGTCTCCAACGATCAGCGTTGTCATTCCGACCGCAGGGAGGAATCTGCAATGCACTACGTTGAAGACCCCTCCCTGCGGTCGGGGTGACAATGACACGGCATGGAAGAAAACGTTGTTGACAGAGTAATAAGCGTGTTGGACAGGATGGCTGTCTGGATTATTTTGTAAGGACTCATAATTCAGCGTCTGAAAGCCTAAAACACGCTGATGAACTTTAAGAAATTAAACGGGTATATCTGCTCGCCGTAGCCCTCAAGGGCGCGACTCTCATGTGCAAAGCCCGCCTGCGCGGGCTATACCGGATTTAATTTTTAATCCTCATAAGCGTGTTGTTTTAGAAATATAAGGAAACTTACTTAACAAAGTACTGGGTTACGCTTTAAATACTCATGTTATGTATTCTTTGTTCATACTTCATAACTCACACTTCATAATTCCCCATGCGCTACCTCTCCCCCCACGATCTCCTGATCATCCACCAGTCGCTGCTAACGGAATTTGGTGGCATGGTCGGCATCACCGAAGCGGGCTTTAGCCGCCTGGAAACAGCCGCTGCCACACCCCGCCAGACCATGTTCGGCGACGACCTCTACCCCGACCTGGCCAGCAAAGCCGCTGCGCTGGTGTTCTCCATCACCCGCAATCACCCCTTTAGCGACGGTAACAAGCGGGTGGCGGTGGTGGCACTGGATGTGATGTTGACCCGCAATGGCTGGCGACTCACCGCTAGCAACGACGCCATGTACGACCTGGCCATGGCCGCCGCCAATGGTCTGGAACGTGAAGCGATTGAGGAATGGGTACGAGGGCACATGCAGCAGGAGCCGGAACACGACGCAGGCGATGAGGACGAACGCACCACCCGCCATCTAAGCCTGAAAGATATTATGTCAATTCGAGACGACTATGCCGCTGTTACGGGCGAAGCCTGGCGCTTTGAGCTGGAGAACTTCCCGGCCCTGGTCTCCTCACTCACCACGCCCTTTCAGGCCGTCTTTGGACAACAGTCGTTTCCCACGCTGATTGAGAAAGCCGCCGCGCTGGTGTTTCTGCTCATCGCCAACCACCCCTTCCGCGACGGCAACAAACGCATCGCCGCCAGCGCCCTGCGCCGCTTTCTCGAACGCAACGGCTACCGCCTTGCCGCCAGCGACGAGGAGCTGCGCGTCTTCACCTACCACCTGACCCAGCACCACTCCCCCCGCGATGAGTGGATCGTGCAGTGGGTTGGCGAACGGGCCGAACCAGCGATGAGCGATGAGCGATGAAAGTTAGCAGTTGGCAGTTGGCAGTTGGCAGTTGGCAGTTGGCAGTTGGCAGTTGGTAGTTGGCAGTTGGCAGTTGGCAGTTGGCAGTTGGCAACCTCCATCACAGTTTCACTCGACCCTCATAACTCATAACTCATAACTCATAACTCATAACTCGACCCTCGCTATGTGTGGTAGACTAGAGCTACAGTAGCGATCAATCTGCAATCTGCAATCTGCAATCTGCAATGGTTTTGGGAAAGGGCACGAGGCATGGCAACGGGGCGCTCGTTACGGGCGGAAGGCACCGGCTCGGTGGCAGAAGCGACCATTCGCGGCATGCTCATCGGGCGGGGCTATGCTGAGCTGCGCCCGAAAGACCTGCTCGAAGCCCCGGCGGTGCAGGAGTCGCTGTTTGCAAAGCCGCGCCCCTCACGCATCTTCGTGGCCCAGCGGCCCATGGGCCAGGGCATCTACAGCACGCCGATTTTTGCCGACTTCTGGCTCAGCGGGCCTGCCGATTTTGCCCACGGCCTGGCGATTGAGGTCAAGTGGCAGCAGAGCGGCGGCTCCGTAGACGAGAAATTCCCCTACCTGGTGGAGAACATCCGCCATTGCTACCCCTGCGACACCGTGATTGTGGCCGACGGCGGCGGGCAGCGAGCCGGTGCGCTGGCCTGGCTGCGGCGGCAGGTCGGCGGCAACCTCCTCGGCGTCTTCAGCCTCAGCGAGTTTCTGGCCTGGGGCAATCATCGGTTGTAATCCCATTTTCGATTTTGGATTTTAGATTTTGGATTTTGGATTTTCGATTTTCGATTGCGAACTAATTGTGTACGTAGTGCGGACGTGTAGTGCGGACTTTAGTCCGCGTTTTGAAGCCCCTTCATCGCAGTCGGCCACCGAATGAATTCGGCATCTGAAAGACGCAAACACGCTGATGAAGATTAAACAGTACATCCGGTATAGCCCGCGCAGGCGGGCTTCGCAGCTTCAAGCCGCGCCCTTTAGGGCTACGGCTAGCAGATATACCCGTTTTACTATGTAAAGCTCATAAGCGTGTTGATCAAAGAATACCAAAAAATGAGTTTACAGAGCAATATTTTGTAAAGACTCATAAGCGTGTTACCACAGCGTTTGTCTCCATTATGTTGTAAGTCTTCATCATACGCTGACAGGCGTGACGCGGACTGAAGTCCGCACTACGAGTCTCATGCAAAAGCCAGGTGTCACGCCTTTGTAACACCTGGCTTGATTCTCGGTTCTTGGTTCTAGATCCTCGCCCTTACCGCGCCCGTTCCACCGCTGCCGTTAGCGCCCGCCGGGTATAGACTTTGATCATCGCCCGCCGGTAGTCTTCGCCAGCGTGGATGTCGCTCAGCACGTCCATGTTCTCGCCCGCATGCTCGGCAGCTTTGGCGATGGCCTCGGCGCTACCGTCGGTGCCAATCAGGGCCGCTTCGGCGCTAGCCTGCCGTTCGGCCTTTGGCCCAGCCCCGGTGATGCCGATGCGGCAGGCGCTCACTTTGCCGCCTTCCAGCTTCACGTAGGCCGCCGCGCCCACAATCGCATAGCGGCTGGCCGGGTGGGGGAACTTGCTGTAGGCCGCGCCCTCGCCCGCCCCCAGCGGGTTCAGCGTGATGCTGGTGATAATCTCACCAGGCTGGAGCGAAGTCGTCAGCATGTCGGTGAAGAAATCGCCAATGGCAATGGTGCGATTACCGCCTGGCCCGGTGACATGAACGTGAGCGTCCAGCGCCAGCATGACGGCGGGCGGGTCGGCGGCGGGGTCGGCGTGGGCCAGCGAGCCGCCCAGGGTGCCCCGGTTGCGCACCTGAATATCGCCCACGAGCGACACGGCTTCGGGCAAAATGGCACAGGTCGCCTTCAGCGCATCCGAGCTTTCAATCGCATGGTAGGTCGTCATCGCGCCAATGCTGATGTTGCCATCCACATGAATACCACGCAGTTCGTGAATTTTGTTGATGTCAATCAGCGCACCGAAGTTCGACAGACGCAGCTTCATAGCGGGCAGCAGCGAGTGCCCCCCAGCCAGGATTTTAGCGTCGTCGCCATATTTCTGCAGCAGACTCACCGCTTCCGCCACCGTCGTTGGTGCGAAATATTCGAAAGAACTGGGAATCATATGTACTCCTAATTACGAGTTACGAGTTACAAGTAGCGCCGCTGCAAAACTCGTAACTCGTAACTCGTCATTCGTTACTTGCTGTGGATGGTCTTCCAGACGTTTTCCGGCGTGGCGGGCATTTGCATGTGCTTGACGCCAAAGGGCGCGAGCGCATCAATGACTGCATTCATCACCGCCTGGGCACTGGCGATGGTGCCCGCCTCACCGGCACCCTTCACGCCGAGCGGGTTGGCCGGGCTGGGTGTCACGGTGTAATCGGTTTCGATGTGGGGCACCATGGCGGCAGTCGGAATAGCATAGTCCATCAACGTGCCGCTAATAAGCTGGCCATTCTCGTCGTAGACGGCCCGCTCATACATGGCCTGGGCCAGGCCCTGGGCAATGCCACCGTGGATCTGCCCTTCCACAATCAACGGGTTGATCTGGGGGCCGCAGTCGTCCACTGCGATGTAGCGCTTCAAATCCACCCGCCCGGTGTCCGGGTCAACTTCGACAATGCAGATGTGGGTGCCGAAGGGGAAGGTGCAGTTGGGCGGATCGTAGTAAGAGGTGGCGTCGAGAAATGGCTCTTCGCCCGGCGGCAGGTTGGCGCCCACAGCGGCGGCAGCGGCAATCTCGGCGATGGTCTTGGCCCTGTCGGGCGAACCCTTCACAAAAGCCTTGCCATCGGCGAACTCCATGTCTGCCGGGTTGGCTTCCAGCAGGTGGGCCGCAATCCGTTTGGCCTTCTCCTTGATCTTGTCCAGGCTCTTCTTCATGGCCGAGCCACCCACTACCAGCGAGCGGCTGCCGTAGGTGCCGTAGCCCATAGGCGTGTTGGCGGTGTCGCCATACTTGATGTCCACGTCGTCGTAGCCCACGCCAAGCTCGTCGGCCACAATCTGGGCGAAGGTGGTTTCAACGCCCTGGCCGTGGGGCATGGTGCCGGTAAACACCGTCACTTTGCCGGTGAGCTGCACCTTGACGTTGGCGCTTTCCCACAGGCCCGCGCCCCAGCCCTCGCTCATCACCCAGGCGGTTGGGGCCACGCCACAGATCTCGACATAGGAACTGATGCCCAGGCCCAGATATTTACCCTGCTTGCGGGCCTCGGCTTGCTGCTGGCGGAAGTTGGCATAGCCTGCCATCTCCAGCGCACGGTCAAGGGCCGGTTCGTAGTTGCCGCTGTCGTAGGGCAGCAGGCCCACGGCGTTGTGGTAGGGAAACTGGTCGGGCTGAATGAAGTTCTTGCGGCGGATGTCGGCGGGATCCATGTTCAGTTCTACCGCCGCCCGATCCATCATACGCTCGATCATGTAGCTGGCTTCCGGGCGGCCAGCGCCACGGTAGGCATCTACCATCGCCGTGTTGGTGTACACACCCTTTACCAGACAGTGGGCGGCGGGAATGTCGTAGACGCCGGTGATGATGCGCCCGTAAAGCGTGGTGGGAATGCCGCCCGAGGCGGTGGAAAGGTAGGCGCCCATGTTGGCATAGGTATGAACGCGCATGCCCACCACCTTGCCGTCCTTCATCACGCCAAGCTCAACATCGGTGATGTGGTCGCGCCCGTGGGTGGTCTGCTTGTAGTTCTCGCTGCGGTCTTCCATGTACTTCACGGGCCGCCCG
This sequence comes from Chloroflexaceae bacterium, assembly GCA_025454695.1. Classification (GTDB taxonomy): domain Bacteria; phylum Chloroflexota; class Chloroflexia; order Chloroflexales; family Chloroflexaceae; genus JALONX01. Next base: position 2,527 of record JALONX010000226.1, on the reverse strand, counting down.
ATGCGCTTGGATGCCCACAGCACCAGCGGGTAGTCGGAGTACATAAAAATCTTGGCCCCGAATGCGCCGCCAACATTGGGCGCAATGCAGCGAATTTTGTGCTCGGGAATACCCATCACAAAGGCCGCCAGCACCAGCTTATGCACATGGGGCGCTTGCGAGGTCATCCAGAGGGTGTACTCATCGGTGCCCCCGTTATAATGGCCAATGCAGCCCCGCGTTTCCATCGGGGTGGGGATGAGGCGCTGGTTGATGATGCGCTCTTTGACGATCATGTCGGCTTTGGCCATGGCATCGTCGGCTTTGGCCTTGTCGCCGCACTGCCACTCAAACACAATGTTGTTGGGGGCATTTTCGTGCAGTTGCACCGCGCCGGGTTGGGTTGCCTCTTCGGCATCCACCACCACATCCAGCGGCTCGTAGTCTACCTCAATCAGGTCAAGGGCATCACGGGCGATGTAGCGATCTTCAGCGATCACCACCGCCACACCCTCACCGACGAAGTGAACCGCCTCGTGGGCCAGGGCACGGGGGCCATTGGCGTTGTTGGGCACGCCAGCCGCCTGCCAGGCGTAGGGCAACGGGTTGATGTCCAGCATGTCGGCCCCGGTGAACACGGCGACAACGCCGGGGTGGGCGGCAGCTTTGCTGGTGTCAATACTTTTGATATTGGCGTGGGCGTAGGGGCTGCGCAAAATGGCAGCGTGGGTCATACCGGTCAACTTAATATCGTCAACGTAGTTTCCACGTCCGGTGATCAACTGTGGGTCTTCGCGGCGCTTAATCGCCTGCCCAACCATGCGCGGCTTCAGGGTCGTCTCAGCGGTCATCTTCGACTCCTCTAGGAAATGATGAGGTATGAGTTATGAATTATGAAAGATGAAACACAGTGAAGATCACTGAGTAATTTCATACGTCATACGTCATACTTCTACTTTGCTGCCATTAGGAAATGATGAGGTATGAGTTATGAATTATGAAAGATGAAACACAGCGAAGAGTACTGAGTAATTTCATACATCATACGTCATACGTCATACTTCTACTTTGCTGCCATCTTCTCTGAGGCGTAGCGAATAGCCCGGACGATGTTTTCGTAGCCAGTGCAGCGGCAGAGGTTGCCTTCCATCCCGTGGCGAATTTCATCATCGGTGGGGTGGGGATTCTTCTGCAGCAGGTCGGCGGCGGCCATAATAAAGCCGGTGGTGCAGTAGCCACACTGCAAGCCGTGCTTTTCCCAGAAGCCCTCTTGCACCGGGTGCAACTGGCCGTTATGAGCCAGGCCCTCGATGGTGGTAACATTGGCGCCATCGGCCTGAACCGCCAGCATGGTGCAGGACTTTACACTTTCGCCGTTGACGTGGACGACACATGCGCCACACTGGCTGGTGTCGCAGCCGATGTGGGTTCCGGTGAGGTTCAGGTGTTCACGCAGATAGTGAACCAGCAGCGTGCGCGGTTCAACCTCGCTGTGGTGCTGCTTGCCATTAACGGTGACGGTAATCGCTGTCACGAGACCAACCTCCTTGTTGCATTTTAGATTTTAGATTTTGGATTTTGGATTGGGGAAACTCAGGCTAAATCCAAAATCAAAAATCGCAAATCCAAAATTCGCCTTAGCGCTTTCTTCTACCCAGAAGTAACCCGACGAGGAATGCGACTACGACCCAGGCGAACCAGGGCCGTTCCTTGAGAAAATCTTCCATCACACCAAACGCAACATCCCGATCCGAGAGTTGTTCGTGGGGCGGCACGACAATCGTGCGACGTTCATGGCTGGCTGGCGCTGCGGGTGCCACCGGGGCTGACGCCGCTTCAGCCAGTGCAGCCGGAGCTTCGGCAGCAACAGCGACTGCTGCCGGGGTTGCGGCTGCCGCCACCAGCGTCGCCGTTTCGCTCACCATGCCGTTGGCGCTGGCGGGCGTTTCTGCCGCCGCTGGGGCCACGGGGCCAGCACGGCGTTGGGCAATCTGCTCGGCCAGGGCCTTGAGGCTCTGGTTGATCAGCGTTTTGGCTGCCCCATCCAGCAGGCGCTGGCCCACACTGGCGATGGTGCCGCCAACCTGGGCTTCGCCGCCGTAATCGAGAATCGTGGTAGCGCCATCTTCCCGCAGGTTGACCGCGCCACTGCCCTTCATAAAACCATTGCTACCCTTGCCGTCCACTGCAATTTTGTATGACAGTGGGGTCACAATGTCTTCGATCCGCACCCGGCCCGAATAGACGCCCTTTACTGCCTGGAGACCGATCTTGAGCGTACTTTCGTACTCGTTCTCACCTACCTGTTCTAGCTTCTGACAGCCAGGAATGGTGCGGGCCAGCACTTCCGGGTCGTTAATGGCTGACCAGACCTCGTCACGGGTTGCCTCAAACGTGTAGTTTCCGGCGATTCTCACGCAAACGCTCCTTTCACCGCATGGGCGGCAGCCTGGTAGTGGAGATGAAACGGGACGACGGAGCACCGGCAAACCTGCACAGCGCCTGGGGAGTTCGACGATGGGGTCGTAGGCAACGTCGCCAACATGCG
>JALONX010000225.1 GCA_025454695.1 Chloroflexaceae bacterium | reverse complement strand
GGGCGGCTCTCTGGCGGGCTGCTGTTGCTCATCGGCATCTTCGGCCTCTGGGTTGATGTGCTGCCCAACCTCTGATCACACATGCCGCAATCAGGGTCGTTTTTTGCCAGGTCTGGGGAAGCACGATTGCCCCAGACCTTCTTGTTGTGTCTGATGCGCTATAGCAGATTGCAGATTGGCTGTTGCACGCAGGGCGGCGCGCAGCGCTATTGCAGATTGCAGATTCGAACAGCACGGCGATGCGATACAACCCCATGGTGCTGGCTCAACCAACCTGCAAACTGCTATAAAACCGCTGCCCAGAAAGCAGCGCGGAACAAACATCCTGATTTGGGACTCCTGTAGGATTGTGCATATGCCAAAAGCAGTGTACAGTAAAAGGAGGATACGAAAGAAAATCAGCGCAACACAACACAGCACAGGTATGGAGCGTTCTACACAGGCCACGTCGCCGATCGAACTCAAGGGTCTGCTAACTAGCGACTATCTGGTAGCAGAAGAACACACGCCCCTGGTTGATGTTCTCCACGTGATCCGTGACAGCCAGAACGTCCAACCCCAGGGTGTGCTGGTTGTATGTCAGGCTCGTCTCACGGGCATGATCACGCTCCACCACATGGTGCAACTCCTCGTTCAGCGGCAGGAGCCAGGCAGCCTCACCCTGGGCGAAGTGATGACCGCCGTGCCAGTCACCCTCGACGAGTCGGAACGCTACGAGCTGCTCACCCTCGCCTCATTGTTGCAAACCTGGCAGGTGCAGCAGGTGCCAGTTGTAAATGCGCAAGGGCAACCGATTGGAATTATCACCAGCGAGCGCATACAGGCGGCCCTGATCAGCCATGTGCAGGAACTTGAAGCCCGGCAGGCAGCCCGGGTTGGGCTGGAAACCACTCACCATGCAGCTGAACAACAGCCGCAAGCCCCCAGTCACATGGAGGCTACGCTCCGTGAACACGAACAGCGCTTCCGCAACCTGGTAGAAGCCATTAACGACTGGGTCTGGGAGACCGACACCCAGGCCCGTTACACCTATGTCAGCCCCCAGGTGCAGGCCATTTTGGGCTACACGCAAGCGGAGATGCTTGGCCTCACGCCCTTTGACCTGATGCTGCCTGAGGAGGCGCAGCGGGTTGCTGCCACCTTTGCAGGCTTTGCCGCAGCCCAGCAGGCCTTTGCCCGGCTAGAAAACACCAAACAGCATAAAAACGGTTTCGCTGTGGTGCTAGAAACGAGCGGTGTGCCCTATTTTGATCAGGCAGGCACACTGTGTGGCTATCGCGGCATTTCCCGCGATGTAAGCGAACGGAAGGCGGCAGAGGCGGCGCTCCATGAAAGTGACATGCGTTTCCGCCAGATTGCCGAGACTATTGATCAGGTCTTTTACCTGGGAACACCAGATGGCAGCGCGATTCAGTATGTTGGCCCTCGCATTGAACAGACCTGGGGTTTTTCTGCTGAGGAACTGCATCGAAACCCCCAACGCTGGCTGAACGCCATTCACCCCGATGATATACCTCATGTCATGATGGCATTTGAGCGCCAAATGCATGTTGGCTACGACATACAGTACCGTATCATTCGCCCTGATGGCAGCATACGCTGGATTCGGGATCGGGCTTTTCCGGTGCGCGATAACGCTGGCCAGGTGTACCGCGTTGCTGGCATTGCCGATGACATCACCAGCGAAAAACATGCAGAAGCAAGCCTGGCTGAGGCTAAAGAGCGGGCCGAAGCAGCCAACCGGGCCAAAAGCGAATTTCTCGCCACCATGAGCCACGAGATCCGCACGCCCATGAATGCCGTCATCGGCATGACCAGCCTGTTGCTCGATACACCGCTCAACAGCGAACAGCGGCAGTTTGTCGAAACAATCCGTAGCGGCGGCGAAAATTTGTTGGCCATTATCAACGACATTCTGGATTTCTCGCGGATTGAGTCTGGACGGCTTGAGATCGAAAATCACCCCTTTAGCCTGCGGGCCTGTGTAGACGAAGTGCTTGACCTGCTGGCACCACGGGCGGCAGAAAAACAGCTGGAACTGGTGGCGCTACTGCCGCCAGACGTGCCCGAGCGTATCAGTGGCGACTCCACCCGGCTGCGGCAAGTGCTGGTAAATCTGGTGGGCAATGCGGTGAAATTTACCGCTGCTGGTGAGGTTGTGCTAAGTGTCCAGGCAACGCTGCAAAACCCTGCCACCCAGACATATGCGTTTACCTTTGCCGTGCGCGACACCGGCATCGGCATTCCGCCGGATCGGCGTGATCGGCTATTTCAGCCCTTTAGCCAGGTGGATAGTTCGACTACCCGTGAATACGGTGGCACAGGTCTGGGCCTGGTCATTTCGCAACGGCTTTGTGGACTTATGGGCGCAACCATCAGTGTTGCAAGCGAGGTCGGCCAGGGGTCTACGTTTCAGTTTACCCTGCATGCCCACGCCCACAGCCTGCCCGCAGCGCCAGCCGCAGCGAACCTGCACGGCAAACGCCTGCTGGTTGTGGACGACAATGCAACCAGCCGCCACATGCTCATGTTGCACGCCCAGGACTGGGGCATGGCGGTGGAAACTGCCGCCACCAGCGCTGCAGCGCTGCACCTGCTGCGTCACAACACGTTCGACGCTGTGCTTATGGACTGGCATCTGCGACAGGAACATGGCATTGAACTCGCAGGCCTGCTGCAAACGCACCACCCGGCGCTGCCCTGTGTGCTGCTGGCCTCGCTTGGCGACCATGATGCGCCTGCGCACCTGCGCCTGGCAGCCCGACTTACCAAACCTATTCGGCCAGTGAGTCTCCTGGACGCCTTGCAAGCGATCTTCGCACCTGAGCCAGCTGATCGGCCCGTGCAAGCGGCCCCGGCCCGCTGGGACTCCCATTTTGCCACACGCTACCCGCTCCAGATCCTGGTTGCCGAAGACAATGCCATTAACCAGCGCCTGGTATTGCTGATGTTGCAACGGCTCGGCTACCGGGCCGACATGGTTGCGAACGGTCACGAGGCGATTGCGATGGCGCAACGCCAACCCTACGATGTCATTCTGATGGATGTGCAAATGCCAGAGCTAGATGGTCTTAGCGCCAGCTATCATATCCGTGCCATGCTGCAAAAGTCCCCCTGGATCGTCGGGCTTTCCGCCAACGCCTTCGCTGAGTCGCGGGAGGCCGCCATGCTCCACGGGATGAATGATTATCTGGTCAAGCCCTTGAAGATGGAAGCACTAGCTGAAGCATTACAACGAGCTGCCCGGGCCTTTCAGTAGCAAACCGCACGACGCCATGTGCTATACTGCACGGCATGAAGGAAATCTCGCTTATTCAATATGGCCTGGGCGGGGTGGGCCGCGTCCTGGTGCAGCAACTGCTGGCTCAGCGTGCAGCCCTGGCCGCACGCTACGGCGTCAGCCTGCGCTACCTGGCATTAGCCGATAGCCGCAACCTGCTTGCCACTGGCCAACCCCTCGACGACGCAACCATCACCCAGGCGCTGGCGGCGAAGGAGGCCGGGCAACCACTCAGCGCCCGCCCACCCGCGCCACTGGCAGCGCTGCTGCCCAACCAGCCGTGCATTGTAGTGGATGTGACCGCCGCCGATGCGATGGAGACTCCGCTGGCCGCTGCGGTTGCCGCCGGGCACCGCGTGGTGCTGGCCAACAAGCGCCCCGTCACCGCCACCTACGAGTCGTTTCTGGCGCTAACGGCCCACGGCGGCACGCGCTATGAAGCCACATGTGGCGCGGGGCTGCCCGTCATCAGCACATTGCAGAGTCTGCTCGACAGCGGCGATCAGCTCATCCGCGTCGAGGCCAGCATGAGCGGCACCCTCGGCTTTCTCTGCACCGCCCTTGAAACGGGGCAGCCCTTTTCGGCGGCAGTGCGCAGCGCCCGCGCTCAGGGCTTCACCGAGCCAGACCCCCGCGACGACCTGGGTGGCACCGATGTGGCCCGCAAAGCCCTGATTCTAGCCCGCACGTGTGGCCTGCGCTGGACAATGGCTGATGTTCCCGCTGAAGCCTGGTTTCCACCTGCGCTAGCCCAGGTGGATGTGGAAACCTTTATGGCCCGGCTGGAAGAGCTGGACGCCGACTTTGCTGAACGGATCGCCGCCGCCCGCGCCGCTGGCCAGGTGCTGCGCTACGTCGCCACCGTCACGCCGGGGGGAGCCAGCGTGGGCTTGCGCGCCCTGCCGCTGGATCACCCGCTGGCGGGGCTGCGTGGCCCCGACAATCTTTTCAGCTTTACCACCGCCCGCTACGCCGAACGACCGCTAGTGGTGCGCGGCCCCGGCGCAGGTCTGGCGGTCACCGCAGCCGGGGTGCTGGCCGACATTGTGGCCAGCGCACGGGAAATGGGGTGAGAGTCTATAGGAAAGGCTCTCACAAAGGCACAAAGGCGCAAAGGATTGTATATACGCCCGCCTGCGCGGGCTAGAACGGACTTACTTTCTCATGTTCATCATTCGGTGGCTGAGACAAAGCAAAACAGCAGAAACTTAGCTTACAGAGTACTAGTTTATCGTCAATCGCCAATCATCAATCGCCAATCATCAATCGCCAATCGTCAATCATCAATCGTCAAGCGCTATGTACATCGCCCGCGACATACCACTGGTTGAACTGCACCGCCACCTGGATGGCAATGTGCGCCTGGAAACGGTGCTTGAGCTTGGGCGGGCGCATGGTGTGAAGCTGCCCGCCAACACGGTAGAGGGTCTACGGCCCTACGGCCAGGTGCAGGGCGTCACGCCCTCGCTGATGGATTTTATCGCCAAGTTCGACCTGCTCAAGCTGGTGTTTATTGATGACGACGCGATTGCTCGTATCGCCGAAGAGAACATCGAAGACGCCGCCCGCGAGGGAATTGACTATATTGAACTGCGCTGTAGCCCGGCCTTTATGGGCCTGCAATACGGGCTTGAGCCGCAACGGGTGCTGGCGGCGGTCTGTCGGGGCGTGCAGGCGGGGATGAAACGCTGGCCGGTGCGGGCCAACGTTATTGGTATTATGTCACGTCACCTGGGCGAAGAGAGAGCTGGAAGCGGCGATTGCCCTGCAAGCCGAAGGTGTGGTGGCGCTTGACCTGGCCGGTGACGAAGCCAACTTCCCCGGCAGCCGCTTTGTGCGCCACTTTCGGCGCGCCCGCGAGGCTGGCCTGCGCATCACCGTGCATGCGGGCGAGGCCACCGGGCCGGAAAGTGTGCGCCAGGCGATTGAGGAACTGGGAGCCGAGCGAATCGGCCACGGCGTGCATGCGATTGAAGACGACAGTGTGTTGCAACTGCTTGCCGAGCGGGGCATTGCACTTGAGTCGAGTCCTACCAGCAACGTGCAGACCAGTACGGTGCCCACCTACGCGGCCCATCCGCTGCCCCAGTTTCTGCGGCGTGGACTCACGGTGACGCTCAACACCGACGACCCCGGCATTAGCGCGATTGACCTGGCCCACGAATACCGGGTGGCGCACCAGGAGATGGGGCTGAGTCTGGCCGAATTGCGGCAGCTACAATTAAACGCCCTCCACGCCGCCTTCCTCAGTATTTCTGAAAAAGAGGCCCTCATGCAGAAGTATGACGTGTGATGTATGAAGTATGAAGGCCAACGAGCCAGGTATGACGTGTGATGTATGAAGTATGAAGGTCAGCGGGAGGTTTTGCGTATTTCCCGAACGAGCGTTTCTCGGGTTGTGCTGCATGCCTCCACACTCTTGTTGATGGTGTTTGCGCTGGCTCTGAGCGCCTGGCACGCCTACAGCTTCGCCAGCCATAGTGCCACCGCCCTCGTTTTTCCCTACCCGCTTGATGGGCTGGAGGGCACGCTTCTCTCCGAGTCGCGGCTGCTGCGGGCGGGCGAAGCGCTCTACCAGCCACTCCAGCCCGACCGCTTTATCTCCTCGCCCTACCAACCCATCTCCTACGTGGCCCTGGCGCTGGCGGAAACGCTGGCCTATGGCGGCGGCTCGCCCCCCGCCGATGTCACCGTGGGGCCGATCTTTCAGCCAGGGCGGGCCGTTTCGTTGCTGGGCATGCTGGGGGCGGGGCTGCTGCTGGCGCTGGCCGTGTGGCGCATGGGCGCGGGGCTGCCGCTGGCCCTGCTGGCCCTGGGCCTGTGGCTGGGCTTCCCGCCGGTGCAACTCTGGGGCACCCGCATCAAGCCCGACCCGCTGGCGCTACTGTGGACGGCAGCGGGGTTGCTTGCGGTTATCCATTTTTTGAGAGAGAACCGAGAACCCAGAACCGAGAACCGCGTAGGGGCGAACACAAGATTCGCCCAATCTACAAACCGTGCGTGGCTGCTGGTGCTGGCTGCCATGTGTTTTGTGCTGGCGTTTTTTACCAAACAAACCGCCGTGGCTGCCCCGGCTGCCGCTGGCCTGACGCTGCTGATTCTGGGCGATGGCACGCCGCTACGGGCGCACAGGCACCTCCCGCTGGCGGCGCGGCTACGGCTCTTCGTTCGTAGCCGCTGGCCGTTAGGGCTGCTGACACTCACCTACTTTGGCCTGGTCGCCGTCACATGGCTCGCGCTAGATGTGGTGACGGGTGGGCAGTACACCGCCCATGTCTGGGGCCTCCACCAGACCGAGTGGTGGCGGGCGAGTCTCTTCCTGAAATACCTGGAACTGCTGCTCGACTCCTGGCCGCTGCTGCTGCTCGGCCTCGCCGCGATCGGTGGAGCAATTATCACGCTGCTACGTGCTGCAAAAACTGGCGCTCAGACTCCGGTCTCCGGTCTTCCGTCCCCGGTCTTATTAGCCGCCTGCTATGTGCTCACCGCCGTGCCGCTGCTGCTGCTCTCCGGGGCCAAGGGTGCCCATCACAACCACCTGCTGGAGCCAACGCTGGCATTGATTCTAGCGGGCTGCGCTGTGGTACGAGTTACGAGTTACGAGTTTCGAGTTTCGAGTGCCCAAGGCCAATCCAAAATCCAAAAACCTGTCCTGAGCTTGTCGAAGGATCCAAAATCCAAAATCTTCTTCTTGGTCGGCTTTGGCCTCATCACCATGCAGCTCTGGGGCTTGCTGACGCGCCCGGCCTGGTATGGCGGCGAGTTTGATTTTGCCCGTCAGGAGCGCACCAATTTTATTCAGCTTATTCAGAGCCAGCCGGGCGAGGTGCTGGCCGACGATGTGGCCCTGCTGCTGGCGGCGGGGCGGCCCCTGCGCTACGACGACCCTTCCACCATGGGGCCAGCCGTCACCAGCGGCATCTGGGATCAAACCAATCTCCTGAACGAAGTTGCCAATCGCCGCTTTGACCTGATTCTGCTGCCGTTTGACGCGACCCGCCTGGAGCGCGACCCGAACGGGCGCTGGACGCCGGAATTTATCGCCGCGCTGCGCCAGCACTACCGCCTGCTCTACCGCGATGTTATTTTCTCCTACGTGCCGAAGTGACCGGAAGGAAACGTAGAGGTGCAGAGGTGCAGAGAGTAAGAGGTAATCCGTAATGCGTAATCCGTAAAACGCAATTCCTTCTCAATGAGAATTACGGATTACGCATTACGAATTGTATGACAGGTTCTCGGTTCTCGGTTCTCGGTTCCTGGGTTCCCCGTCTCATTGCATTCTCGCCGCCTTGGTGCTATGATGACGCAAAGCGGCATGATTTGACGCAAAGCGGCATGTAGGCAACACCTGTGCTTGAAGCAGCGATGACTCGTCAATCGTTTATTGTCAATGCACAGCGATCATGCAATGGAGCAAGATATGTCTTCCACTGATCTGTTGAATTTCGGGCTGTACATTGACGGGCGCTGGTGCGACTCAAGCGATGGCAAGACGTTCGCCGTCTACGAACCGGCCACCGGCAACGTGCTGGGCCATGTGGCCAGCGCCACCACCGCCGACGTTGACCGTGCTGTGAAAGCCGCCCGCGCCGCCTTCGACAGCGGCCCCTGGCCCCACACCCCGCCCGCCGAGCGCACCCAGATCCTCCAGGCCATCGCCAACTTGATTGACGAACACACCAGCGAGTTTGCCGAACTAGAAACCCGCAACCTGGGCGCACCGTTGCGCAAAACGCTGTATGTGGATGTGCCCTGGGCAGCCGAACACATGCGGGTGTTTGGCGACCTGGCCCGCACCCACCCCTACGAGCCGCTGCCCTGGACGGACATGCCCACGGTGAGCTGGAACTTCGTCTGGCGTGACCCGATTGGCGTCTGCGGCCAGATTGTGCCCTGGAACTACCCGCTGCTGATGACGATCTGGAAGATTGCGCCCGCCCTGGCCGCGGGCAACACCGTGGTGCTAAAACCAGCCTCCTACACGCCGCTCACCGCCCTCTATCTGGTGAAGCTGATTGACGAAGCGGGCCTGCTGCCGAAGGGCGTGCTCAACATCGTCCCCGGCCCCGGCGGCGTCATCGGCTCGGCCCTGGCCGAACACCCCGGCGTAGATAAGGTGTCGTTCACCGGCTCTACCGACACGGGGCGCGAAATCATGCGGCTGGCCAGCAACACCATTAAACGGGTGACCCTGGAGCTTGGCGGTAAATCGCCCAGCCTGGTGATGCCCGACGCCGACCTGGAGTTGGCGACCGACGGTGTGTTGTTTGGCGTCTTCTTCAACGGCGGCCAGAGCTGCGAAGCGGGTACGCGCTGTCTCGTTCCCGAATCGCTCCACAGCGAATTTATCGAACGGCTGGTGGCCCGCGCCCGCTCGCTGCGCCTGGGCGACCCGCTCGATCTCGCCACCGACCAGGGGCCGCTGGTTTCGGAAGCTCAGGCTCGCACGGTGGAAGAGTATATCGCCCTGGGCAAAGCCGAAGGTGCCCGGCTGGTCACCGGCGGCAAGCGGGCTAACGTGCCCGGCTTTGAAAAAGCGCCATTTATCGAGCCGACCATCTTCACCGATGTGCGCAACGACATGCGGTTGGCCCAGGAGGAGATTTTTGGGCCGGTGCTGTCGGTTATCCCCTACCGCACCGTCACCGATGCGATTGAACTGGCCAATGCTAGCCACTACGGCCTGGGCGCGGCGGTCTGGTCGCGCGATATTCAAGGCGCGATTGAGGTGGCCAAGCGCCTGCGCACCGGCACAATCTGGATCAACGACCACCACCTGGTGCTGCCTCATGCGCCCTTTGGTGGCTATAAGCAGAGCGGTATTGGGCGCGAGCATGGCCTCCACGGCCTGATGGCCTATACCGAAACCAAACACATTCATGTGGATTTGATGCAGAAGCGCAGCGGCAAGCTCTGGTGGGATGCGCTGCTGCCGGACGTGGAGTAGTTTTTCACCGCAGCGGACGGCGAGGGCGCTGAGAAGCTGTCTGAAAAGGTCATTTTTTTGGCTCTCGCAAAGCCGCAAAGGCGCAAAGGGCTGGCCCAAGCACGTGCATCTGCACACCTTTGTGGGCTTTGCGCCTTTGCGAGAGTCTTTTCAGACAGCCTCTAATGAAGACAAAACTATTCCTGGTGTCATTCGCGTTCTCTTTTGTCTCCCCATTTTCTTACCGCTGACTTACCCGCTACTCATCTCCATCGGCTATACTGCGTATGTGGTTTTTGCCACAGTGGCACAGAGGGCACAGAGACTCGTGCATATAGTTCGTCCTCTATTTCTCTGCGTCTCTGCGTTAAAAAACCCTCCGCGGCCTCCGCGGTGAACAACAGCTCCCTAGAAGATGAGTAGCTCTATGCATGCAGATTCTTCCCATCACCGCAGGCGTTTGCGTTTCTGGCAACGCCTGCTGTTTATTCCACTGCTGGCGCTGGTGGCGGGCTGTGCGCCCGTTGCAGGCCAGTTGCCACCGCCGCCCGCCGCTGCCACGCCTGCCATCACCACACCAGCCGCCCCGCCAGCCGCCAGCACTGCCCCACCCCAGGCTACGCCCGCGCCCTCAGCGGCGCTCGCCTTTTCCGGCCAGCGGGCCATGGATGACGTGCGCTGGCTGGCCGACACCATCGGCATTCGCCCCGCCGGTTCAGATGCCGAACGCCAGGCGGCTGATGAAATGGCCCAGCGCCTGCGCAGCCTGGGCTACCAGGTTGAACTTCAGACGTTTCCGATCAAGCGCTTCGATGACCGTGGCTCGACCTTGCAGGTGGACGGACAACCTCGCACCGTCCGCACCCTCACCAACTCCACACGCGGCAGCGTGAGCGGGCCGCTGCTGCATGTGGGCCTGGCTCGCCCGGAAGACCTGCGCGGACTCAGCCTCGCGGGCGCTATCGCCCTGATCGAACGGGGTGACATCACGTTTGAGCAGAAAGTGCAAAACGTGGCCGACGCCGGGGCGATTGGCGCAGTGATCTACAACCGTGAAGCAGGCCTCTTTTCCGGTATCACCGCCGACGAGTCCCCCATTCCGGTGGTGGCGCTGGCCCAGGCCGATGGGCAGAGCCTGGTGGGTCAACTGGCCAACGGCCCGCTGAACGCCGAACTCAGCGTTGACGCCGACATGGTGGAAACGACCTCGCAGAATGTGGTGGCCACGCTGCCCGGCGTGGAGAACGACACGGTGGTGCTGGGTGCCCACTACGACTCGGTGCCGGAAGGGCCGGGGGCCAACGACAACGCTTCGGGTGCGGCCACCGTGCTGGAGCTGGCCCGCGTGTTGCCCAGCCTCAACCGGCCCTACACGGTGCAGGTGGTGCTGTTCGGGGCCGAAGAGATCGGACTGGTGGGCAGCCGCTACTTTGTGCAGAGCCTGACGCCGGAGGCCCGCAACAGCATGCGGGCGATGCTCAATTTTGACATGGTGGGCGTGGGCGAGGAGCCGGTGGTGGGCGGCAGCCCGGAGCTGATCGCGCAGGTGCAACGCCTGGCTACCGGCCCGGGCACTGCTGTGGGGCGGCTCAGCGACAGCTTTAACGACCGCAGCGACCACGGCCCCTTTCTGCGGGCTGGTGTGCCGTCGCTCTTCTTCCACCGTGGCGACGACCCCCGCTACCACACCGCCGACGACCAGACCCGCTACGTCGAAGCCGAGAACCTGGCGGCGGCGGGCAACCTGGCCCTGGCCCTGCTGCGCGAGCTGTAATTTTTCACCGCGGAGGGCGCGGAGGAAACGGAGATGTTCTTAATTCTCTGCGGTGGAAAAAGTTTCTTGGATTGACCGAATGCCCCGCTCCTGGTAAGCTGTAGCCCATCGAACAAAAGATTTGCCACAGAGACCACAGAGGGCACCGAGTTGGCTTCAGATTGCTCGACCCTCTGTGGCCTCTGTGACCTCTGTGGCAAAAAGGGGTAGGCGATGACAGAAACTGAACGTGACCCCAGCGAGCAGGAATGGCGGGCGCTCTACCAGGCGGCAGACGCTTTTAAGGCCCTTGCACCATGGGAATGGATGTTTGACGACGACCTGTTTGCCGTGCAAGACCCGGAAACGGGCGAGATTGGCTACTGCTGTGTAATGGGCAACCTGGGCGAAATGTTTGCCATGGCCCTCTACCTGGGCAACGAGGGATTACAAAGCTACCTGCTGGTGCAAAGCGGGGTTTTTGGAGACGAGCCGTTGGGCGCAATGTTTGTGCAGCGCTGCCTGATGGCCTCGTTTGAGGATCGGGACGGCCTCGACCAGCGCGACCGCGACCAGATTAAATCGCTCGGCCTCAAATACCGTGGGCGGGCCGCATGGCCGCTGTTCCGCGACTACACGCCGGGCCTGTTTCCCTGGTATCTCACCGCGCCGCAGGTGCGCTTTCTCACCCTGGCGCTTCAGCAGGTTTGCGAGGTAGCCCCACGCCTGCAGGAGAACGAAGAGGCCTTTACCCCGCCGAACGATAATCAGGTGTTGCTGCGAAGTCTGGAAAACGGCACATGGCGCGACAGCTGGTACACGCCCGATCTCACCCCGCCACCGTCCCCGGCTCTTCCACCCGTCAACGAGGTACAGCTGCAGCGGCTGAAAAAGGCCAACCTGCGCCGGGCGGGCGTCTGGGAGTCAGACATCCTGTTCTACCCTGGTGCGGTGCAAGAAACGCGCACCGAGCGCCCCTACTACCCGCATCTCTGCCTGACGATTGACCAGCAGAGCGGCATGATCCTCCAGCCGACGATGACGGGCCAAACGCATTGGCAGCGTGAATATCAGGACGGCTTGCTGGCGCTGCTGGAGCAGAACGGCGTGAAACCCGCCGAAATTCAGGTGCGCAGCAGCGAAGCCCAGCACCTGCTGACGCCGATCACCGAATCCCTGGGCATCAAACTGCGCATGGTTGAAGAACTTCCCGGCGTAGATGAAGCCTACGATAGCATGATGGAATTTGTGGGTCGCGGGATGATGTAATTTTTCACTACCGAGGACGCGGAGCACGCGAAGCGTTATTAAAAATGTGGGAGATGTGGGAGATGTAAACCACACCTCCCACAACCCGACACTGTTTGCTGGTCTCCGGTCTCCCGCCTGCCCTGAGGCATCGAAGGGTCTCCGGTCATATCCGCGCCTTCTGCGTCGCTGCGGTACAAGAAAATCTCCGCAGTGAATTGCTACACCGCCGCATGGAAGAGTCGTTCCAGCGCCAGGGCCGGGTCGTCGCAGAGGCCGCAATGCACCGGCGAAGGCTGGATAATGGTGCTGCGGGGAGCCACTAGCCAGCGGAAGCGTTCCTGGCGCGGCAACTCGCCAATCGGGCCAGCCGCCTGCCCGCCCCGGCAGACCAGCGGCACATGGCCCAGCAGTTCCAGCACCAGCTCAACATCGAGTTCTGGCGCAAAGGCGGCCAGGCGGGCCGGGTTGAGATTCACGCGGGCGTCGAGAAAATTGGCAGTGCGGCTGAACAGCACCACCCCGGCGTTGACGAATTCGCCCCGCTCCACCCTGGGCACCACGCGGACGATGGCATACTCAAACGCGCTGCGTGTGGGCACGGATGGCCTCCTCCACAAAAGCGCGCGGTGCTTCCAGGCGGCGTAGCAGATAGGCGCTGTAGGCGGTTCGATGCTCGTCAGGCGTAGCAAAGGCCGAACTCTCCAGCCATGTATCAGGAAGCGCCCCTACCAGCGATCCAATCAGTTCGGGCGTAATGCGGGGGGCCAGAAGGGCGTCGGCTTCGGCAATGGCACTGGCGGCGGGCAGCAGCACATGGTCTTTAATCGCAGCGAACGGACTCGTCGCCCGCGCTATGTAATCGGCCCAGGTGTGATGCATGTAGAGCGCCGCGCCGTGGTCAATCAGCCAGAGCTTGCGGTGCCAGAGCAGCAGGTTGGGGTTGCGGG
>JALONX010000224.1 GCA_025454695.1 Chloroflexaceae bacterium | reverse complement strand
AATACCGCTGGCCTTGCGACCAATGCGGGGCGCAACTCATCCCGGTGTCGTCTGCTGCGGCAGCACCGCTCCCTGCTGCACCGGTGGCCATCGCTCCGGCTATTCCAGCCAGCCCCGCTCCCGCCATATCCGCCGGGCCGAATACATGTCCTTTGTGCGGCACCGCAGTGATTCCTGGCGAAGCGTTTTGCGACAACTGCGGGGCCTCGCTGCTTGGGGTGGGGGGCACGGCCACCATTCCAGCCTCCGCCCCGGTGACGGTGCCGCCCCAAACAACCTACCCGGCCCCGCAGGCCGTGGGCGCAGCGCCAGTTGTGCCAGCGCCGCCGGTTGTGCCGGTTGCGCCCGCAGTACCGCAGCGCAGCACGCTTGCACCCGCCCAACTGGTGCTAGCCTCGGGCGAACGCATCGCCTTGCCTGCCGCAGCCCAGGCCCTCCTTGGCCGGGCCGACACGGCCAGCAATGTGTTTCCTGATATTGATCTCACGCCGCATGGGGCACTTGAACGGGGCGTCGGGCGACGCCATTTTCAGTTGCGAGTCCAGGGGGGCACTATTGTCGGCGAAGACATGGCCAGCACCAATGGCAGCTTTGTCAACGGGCAAAAACTGGCCCCGCGCACACCCGTCATTCTGAAAAACGGTGACGAGCTACGCCTGGGCCAACTGGTGCTGCGCCTGACAATGTAGTTTTCTCACCGCGGAGAACGCAGAGATGTTTTTGTTTCCATCAGCGTTCTCCGCGTTCCCTTCAACAAGCCCTTCGACATGCTCCCTTCAACAAGTTCAGGGCAGGCCGGGGAACCTCAGGGCAGGCTCGGCGGTAAATTTGTTATCTCCCCATCTGCACTTCTACCAGCAGCTTTTCCGGCTGGTGTCGAAAATCGCCCCAGGGGCGCTGGCCAGTGGTGATGTTCTGCAAGATGCGCCACAGGCCCTGGTTTAGCGGCGTTGCCACCCCGGCAGCCTGGCCATGGCGGGCAATCGCCCCATACAAAAATTCCCCTTCGGAACGCTTCCGCCCGGCCCGCAAATCGCGCAACAACGAGGGATCTTTACCGCCCCGCCCACCGGCCACCCGTTTACGCAAAAGCGGGTAGAGCAGCGGCGTGGGCAGGATGCGCATGGCAGTGGCCAGTAGTCCCGCCGGGTAGCTCGGCAGGTTGATAGGCCGCAAGCCGAGCCGGGCCATCACCGTCGTCGCCTCTAAAAAGGCCGCCCGTTCCAGGGCAATCATGCGGGGGTCGGCATAGACCGCTTCAACCGACATGTCGAGAATGGCTGCTGTGGCATTGCCCAGCATGTTCAGCAGCACCTTCGACCATTTCATGGCTTTATAGCTGGGGTAGGCGCGGGTGCGAAACCCGGCCTGTTGAAAGAGGGCCACCCAGGGCGGCACCGTGGTAGCATGTTCCAGAGCTGCCAGACCAATGCCGCCCCGTTTCGTTACGGTCATGCTTGTCGGGCTATCCGGTTCAACCGAACTGGTAATGCTTCCGGCGAGCACATGGTCGGCCCCAAAGTGGGTCGCCAGCAACTCCTCATTATCAAGACCATTCTGGAGCGAGAGCACACGGGCGGGCTGAAGTTGCTGAAGCGCAGGCAAGGCCGACGGGGTGTCGTAGCCCTTTACGCAGAGGATGGCGAGTGCTGGCCGCTGAAACGTGGGGGCAAGCTCGGCTGGTGTCACCGCGGCGTGCAACATCGCCGTCGTCGTATGGCCGTTTTCCACCAGCCGTAACGGCGCAGTTGTCAGGGCTTGCACCGTGTTTGGCCGTGCCAGCAGGGCCACTGGCTGGGGAGATTGGGCCAGGCGACCAGCCACCAGTAACCCAATGGCTCCACCACCAACGACTACCACTGCCACGTTGCTACTCCACTTCGGGTTTCTCCGCCCTTGAATTATAGCACGGACGGCGTTCGGTCAGGTTGGTGCGCCACACCAGGCATCGGCAGCGCTGCGAGACCATCAGGAAGGGAGGGCGCTCCGGCTGGCGGCGGCTGTGGCAGCGCCCGGGCCGAATTCACCACCAGACGAGAGCCTTCCCGTTCGATAATGCCGATAAACACCTCAGCAATGTGGGGGTCAAAATGCGATCCCGCCGAACGGCGTATCTCGCTAATAATCTCAGGGATGGTTTTGGCCCGCTGGTACGGTCGGTCAGATGCCATCACCTCGACGGCATCGCAAATGGCCAGAATGCGCCCTTCCAGCGGCGTGGTGTCGCCCGCAAGGCCATCGGGGTAGCCCTTGCCGTCCCAGCGTTCGTGGTGGTGGCGCACAAACGGCACCAAATGGCGCAGGCTGTGGGAGGTTTCGAGCAAATTGGCTCCCAACGCCGCGTGAGTCTTGATCACCTCATACTCTTCGCGGGTGAGTTTGCCGGGCTTCAACAGAATTTGCTCGGAAATGCCAATTTTGCCAATATCATGGAGCAGCGCCGCCAGGCGTAGGTGTTCCACTTGCGTGGTCGGTAGCTGCATCTCACGGGCAATCGCGGTGGCATAATCAGCCACTTTTGCCGAATGGCTGGCAACACTTGGGTCGCGGGCATCAATAATTTTTGCCAGCGTCAGAAAAAGTTCATCATTTAAGCGCCGGAACGACTCGTTGGCGGCAACCGCTTCCTGGTTCGCCTGCTGCAAGTGCGTATTTAAGCGCCGCAGCTCCTGAACACTTTCTCGCGTGCGGCTCACGTATTGTTGCTGCGCATACCGAAGCATCAGCACCGGCATAGCGAAAATAATAATGCCAAGGTTGCCCTGCACCGTGTAGCCCGTGCTCAAGAAGAATCCCATCAAGCAGAGCACCAGATAGTGACTCGCCAGCCACTGGTAGCCCTCGCGCCAGATGCTTTGCAGGGGCCGCCGCTCCGACAAACTCACCGCAATCGCCACAAGCCCGGTGTCAATGATGAAATAACACACTGCTGCAACCAGAACGGCAAATACAAGTGCAGGCAGGTTATTGAACTGCAAGGAAAATTGGAACTGGGCCATCACTAGCACCACTGCCGACCCCGACAGCACATGGGCAGCCCAGTTAAAGACCAAGCGATGCAGCGGCGGCCTGCGGTGAGTACGAAAAAAGCGTGCTATGGCTGAGCCACCGGCAATGGCAGCACTGACAATAATCACGCCTGGCAACCCGGCAATCAGAGCTGCCGCAAAACCCACCGCCACCGACACCGAGACCGACCCCTCTCCGTACAGATCGATTTGCAATAACTCTGCGATGATTGCCAGCAGGGCCAGCAACAACACCACCAGAAGCAATGTTGCCCAGACACTTTGGAATACACTTAAGAGCGTAACTGCAAAACCGGCAGTTATCACGCTGCCAACAAACATCCAGAGCAGAGAACTAGCACCATCCTCTCGTCTTACAGTCGGCGGCGTTGGCTCGCCAGTTGAGATCGATTCCTGCAAAGGGGTCACGGCAAGGGTGGTGGCATGAGGCGCGGGTTGTGGCGGGCTGACAGGTGCGTGCGGCACAATTGGGGCATTCGCTCCCGCATCTGCTGCTGCCTGCATCGGCATCGCGGGCATGTCGGTGGGCGGGGGCGTTGCGCCCTCCTGTTGCAGCGCCGCCGACTCAGGCCCTTTGGTCGGAATCCCGGCGGCTCTGGTTGCTGGCGAAATATCGCCCACGTACACCACTCGGTTCCGCCCGGTGACTTTGGCCTGATACACGGCAATGTCAGCCTGGTGGGTGAGTCTGGCCGCCGTGGGCGCATCAAACGGAAAGGTAGCGATACCAAGGCTGATCGTTGCCCGAATCGGGGTTTCACTGGTTTCAACCGGAAACTCACTTGCTTCAATCGCGGCGCGCAGCTTTTCGGCCAGTTCGCAAGCCTGTTCAGGGGTTGTTTCCGGCAGCACAATCGTAAACTCTTCGCCCCCAAAGCGTGCCGCCAGGTCGTTCGGGCGGATGGTACGCCGAATAACTTTGGCAATGCCGCTCAGCACCGCATCGCCCGCCAGGTGGCCATAAGTATTGTTGATGTGTCGAAGATAATCCAGATCGCTCATAATCAGCGACAGCGGCTTGCCAGTTTTCTGGGCCTTATCAAGTTCTTTGTTATATTGATCAGTAAAATAGCGTGCGTTAAACAGGCCGGTTTTACTGTCGGTGCGGGCCTGCTCTTGCAACATGGGCAACATCAACGCACGGTACATCTGCCACAATGGCAACAGGGCGGGCACAATCAGCCAGGGATTAATGTTCCACAACACCGCGAAAGCATACCCCAGGTAGGCGAGCGTAAACTCAGTAAACACATTTTCAGAATCCCAAACCCCCGACTCTTTCCATGTAAACCCTTCAAAAATAACAATAACCAGCCCCAACAGGAGATGGTTAATTGCCACAAACGTAAAGGCAGCCAGGGCTGAGTTCACAATAGCGTCAATGCCGAGCAAGGTCAAAGGGTTTTGTTGCAAATAGGCATACAAAGACGCAGCGCTCAGGCCAGGAATAATATGAATTGCAAGGTTATAACTCGTTTCATAAAAGAGAGGGTTTGGCTTTTTGGGGTCAACCCATGCAACAATAGCTTCAATGAGGTGGCACACAACAGCAAGCAACACAAAAAGCGGCGGCGGCAGCAACACAGCACCAGCAAAATAGAAGACTAAATGAGGGTTATATACCTGTTTATTGGGCATGTCTACAGGAAAGACATGCCCTGTGAAAGTCATAATAACGAGAGCCAGCCAGGTAAACCAGGGCGACTGGGCCGGTATTCCCCCTACAAAGGTGGAAGCTGCCATAATCGCGCCCAGCACAATGACACCATAAACAAAGGCCCACTTCTGCCACTGCATATGCCCACCTGTATCTATTGCACGGCTGCTGTGGTGTTGCTCTGCTCGCAAAAGTGTAACGAGTAGAAACACCGGCTGCGAATAGCAAATGCCACAGGCAGTGCGTTTGAGATTCGTTTCAACGCACTACCTGTGACGATGCAGTATTAGCATAGCAAATTGGTGTTACCAATGTAGCGATGCTACTATCAATATCACGAGTCTACTTGCCTTACCGCTGGGTACTACCATAAACAGTTGATGTGCGACCCGCCTGTGTGCGCCAACTGCCCGAACTGTAAAATGTACTACTCCGGGTGCGCCATGATCCTGAGTCTGTCACTGCCGCACCCGTCCAGAAGGTGGTGGTTCCACCACTGAGCAGGCGACTCACCGGCATATCCTGGTTGGCGCTGGTGGTGGTGGTGGTTCGCACGGCGGCATCCACATTCAGCAAGCCAGCCCCGGCGGCAGGGCTAGCAAAATTGCCATTCGGGCGCACTGCTGTGCTGGTCAGGCGGTATTTCACCTGGTCGGGCGTCAGGTTGGGGTTGGCCTGCAACATCAGGGCGGCGGCAGCCGTCACCATCGGGGCCGCCATGGAAGTGCCCGACATGCGGAAGTAGCGCAGCCCATCATTGGCAATATGCACCACCTCGCCAGGGTAGTGCTGCACCAGGGTGCTGTCGGTGCGGTAGATGCGGCTGATGATATTGACACCAGGAGCCACCAGATCAGGCTTGTTGAAGCTACGCCCATCAAAGGTGAAGTGCTGGTAGGCCGAGAACGGGGCGATAGCATCATCGCTGACCGTTCTGGTGCCCTTGTCGTCGCTAGCGCCCACCGTAATCGCAAATGGGTCGTTGCCAGGGCTAAACACCTGGTCGGCCCCACTATTTCCTGCCGACACCACTACAACTACACCCTGAAACCAGAGCGACTGGACAGCAGCGTTGATCGGGTCGGTGTGGTAATCGCTGGCGGCAGTGGTGTTCATGGAAATGTTCACCACCCGAATGTTCCGGCTGGCGTGGTTGTTAAAGATCCACTGCAAGCCATTGATGAGGCTTTCGGCAGTAGCCGCCCCCTGTGCATCTGCCACCCGCACCGAAATCAGGTTGGCCTGTGGCGCAATGCCAACAAAGGAACCGCCCCCAGGCGTGCCTCCGCCATCGCGCCCGTTGCTGGCAATAATCCCGGCCACATGGTCGCCGTGGCCATAACCATCCCAGAAGCTGCTGGTGCTGTTGTCTATCGAAGTCGAAACGCCCTCGAAAATGCGGGCCGTACCATTATCGTGATAGAGATCGTGACTGGGCTGAATGCCACTGTCTACCACGGCGATGGTAATGCCCTGGCCCTGGGTGCCGGGGCGGCGGTTGGCCAACAACCCTGTGCCCACCGCATGCCAGTAAGCCGTGGAAACCTGGTCGGTGGGCACACAACCGTTGCACTGGCTGCTTACCACAGCCACGTCACGAGAAATCCAGCGAACTCCATCAATGGCTCCTAGCAACGGCACCAACCGGGCCGGTACGGTCGCTGCCAGGCCGTGGATCATGGGCAGTTCGCGCACATTGTGTGCGCCCATGTCGGCAAGTTGCTGAGCCACCGGGGTGGTGGCGCTCAGTTGCTGAATGATAATCCGAACCTGGCTCTCTGGTTGGCTGGCGGCCAGGGCCAGCAGGTCGGCCTGCACCCTCGCAGGGGCAGGAGCCGACGGGCTAACGGTGAGCGAGGTGCAGCAGGTGGCCACAACCAGCAGCAGCACCAGCAGCCGCTGCCAATTGACCGAGGTACTGTGCCAATTAACCGACAAACGGAGAGGAGTGAGCGTCGCATCCATACGTCTTGTTCCTTTTCTTGAACGTCCTGGTTCAATGTGCTGCTACTGTTGGGGAGGCCAGGGGCGTAGGTGGACAACAAAAAACCTGGCTGCAAGGCCAGGTGCGCAATGCCGGATACGACCGGTGCGGCAACCTGGCAGTCATCGCCCGAAGGCAGTAGACCCATGGCTTTGCGTCCCACACTTTCGCGTGGTTTGCCTTGAACCTCAGTTGTGTAGCGAAAGCATCGTACCAACCATAACTATGGATGTGATGATAGGTACCAGGGTAGCAGATGACAAAATTGAAAGGCAGGTAACTGGCAGAGCGATCCTGACAGTTAAATCTTTATTCATAACAGCATGCTACGGGAACGAACCTCTCCGTTGTGCCCTAAAAAGCATTTACAGATATATACATCTCTAGAAACGCACGCGACTCCATCTCAGGATGATTTCTTTGTCATCACAACTATAAAAAACGGCAGACCCGAGACGGTACGTATGTATCGTCTCGGGTCTGCCGACTGTTCACCAAAACTTGTTACAGTTCAAGCAAGGCCGGGCGCAGGTCAAGGGCGGGATTGATGCCTATCGGCGTGAGCGCCGTCACCGCCACGTAGCCCGCCCGAATCGCGCCGTCGTCGCTGCCCTCGTCATAATGGTCGGGCACGGCGCTGCGGTCGAAGGTGTAGCGAAAGCGCAGGCCGCCCTGTTCGGTAGGCTGCCCTTCGCCCATGCGAATGAAGGTGCCGTAGAAGAAGTTGGAAAGCCCCGTCTGGCGGAAGCCGCGCAGCGCCGCCAGGGAGGGCACATTGGGAACATTGACATTCAGCAGCGGCGCATTACTGCCAACTCGTGGTAGGTCGTGCAGCAGTGGCAGCACGCGGGTAGCTGCCCATGCCGCCACCTCCCAGGCCATCGGGGTGTCACGCACCCACTGGGCCGACACGGCCAGCGCTGGCACACCCCACAACGACGCGATCATCGCTGCGCCCACCGTGCCGCTCAGCAGCACATTGGTGCCTGCGTTCAGCCCCCGGTTGATGCCCGACACCACCACGTCGGGCCGTGGGTTCACCACGCCCAGCATGCCAACGGTGACACAATTCACCGGCGTGCCGTTGAGGGTGTAGGCCCGAATCGCTGCAAAGCCAGGCTCCGGGGCGCTGGCGGGGTTAAGTTCATGTTCCAGGCGCGGCGGGAAGGCCATGCTCATCCCGCTCTGCTCGCCATCCGGCGCAATAATCGTCACATCACCCAGCCCGGCCTCGTGCAGCGCCTGCGCCAGCAGCCACAGCCCCAAACTTTCAATGCCATCATCGTTTGTCACTAAAATATGCATGCGGTTCCCCTGCTTCAACATGTGGCGAGGTACAGGTTCTTTGCCAGACCTGCTCATTCATCATACCGCATGTTGCAGGGAAAACGAGAACCGAGAACCGAGAACCGAGAACCGAGAACCGACGGGCGTGATGCGTGAAACGTGAAACGTGATGCGTA
>JALONX010000223.1 GCA_025454695.1 Chloroflexaceae bacterium | reverse complement strand
CCGCCGGCTCTCCTCCTCCAGGTGCGGCACAGTCACCGTGACGAAAAACTGCCCATCGAAGGCCGACAGTCGCGGGCGTTGCCATGCGTCAAGCGCTATGCGGATCGCCGATTCGTGCAGCTGTAGTGGCCCGGCTAGCGCCCGCAGGTCGTCCTCGGCAAAGTCAGCCAGGTCAAGCCAGACCACGTTTTCGTCGTTGGTAATGAGGGAAGAAAGCTCCTCCAGGCCAAAGTGTCGCGTCTCCTCGTGATTGCGAAAGAGCCAGGCATTGATCCTGGTGGAAGCGTTATGAGTCGGCGCGGCCTGCTCCACGTCAAGGGCCTCGCCTGAGGCGCTGGGCAGCACGGTATCTTTGCCCACCAGCACCTCAACCTGTTCGTCTTCCTGTTCCGTTTGTGTCATGCTTTTTTGCCACAGAGGGCACAGAGAACACAGAGAACCGGGAACCGGGAACCATGTAGGGGCGAACCTTGTGTTCGCCCGAACCGAGAACCAGGAACCATGTAGGGGCGAACCTTGTGTTCGCCCGAACCGGGAACCGAGAACCGAGAACCGTTGGCAGTTAGCAGTTGGCAGCAGGTTGACGTGAGAGACTGCCAACTGCCAACCCTTCGACAAGCCCTTCGACCCTTCGACAGGCTCAGGGCAGGCAAGCTCCCTTCAACAAGTTCAGGGCAGGCAGGGGAGCCTCAGGGCAGGCTGAGAACTGCCAACTGCTCTGCGTCTCCGTGTCCTCTGTGTTCGCTGTGGCTACAATTTACCCACGCAGGCGGCGAACCAGGCCCAGCGCAAGCCCCAGGCCAGCGGCCCCCAGAACCAGGCGCAGCGGCAGCGGCAGCGGTTCGGCCCGCAGCGCCACCGGGGCCAGCAGCGGTTTTGCCTGGTAGCCCAGCCGCACCAGTTCCGGTAGCCCCGGTGCCATCTGGGCGATGTCGGCGCTGCTCTGGGGCAGGCCCAGTTCCAGGGCGGGCCAGCCGTTTGCCAGCGCCACCATGCCATGCAGAATCTGATCCACGCCGCCGAGCACCACGCCGCGCCCGTTTTGCTTCAGCAGAGCCTCAATCGCCCGGTGCATCGTGGGCGGGTGGCCCCAGAGGTTGTAAAAGGCCACGTTGCCCTCCACATCAATCAGGTAGATGGGGTCGGACATGCCGCCGTAGACCTGGTGGGCCGTGCCAGCGAGGTCATCCACCAGCACGGGCCAGGGCTGGCCGTGTTCGGCGGCGTAGGCCTGGGCATCGGCAAACTTCTGCTCGAAGCTGGTGTAGTGGGGCACGGCGGGGCCGGGGTGGGCCTGCCGCACCAGCACCTCCACAAAGAGTACCTCGTGCTGCCAGCGGTTGTGTAACTGTTTCAACGGCTCGACCGAGCCGACCGTAGACGGTCAGGTGCGGGAGCCGAAGCGCAGCAGCATGGGCCTGCCGATGTGATCGTCAAGGGCCAGGTCGCCGCCGCTGCTACGGGGCAGGCAGAAGCTTGGGGCCGGGGTGCCGGGCTGGCGGCCACGGGCCTTCAGGGTGCCCCGCATGTCGTGGGCCAGGTCGCTCAGTTTGAAGTGGGCGAAGTTATAGTCTTCGAGATCCAGTCGCTCGGCGAGAGCCTCAAAATGCTCCATCAAAGGACGTTGATCCATACTATCCTCCCTGGTGTGTCGCTCCCTGGCATTGCGAGCAAGGCCCGTACCAGCGGCCTCGCCCCTGGCACGCCACATGCTGAACAGGTGATGGAACCACAAGTTCCGACTAGTCTGTTATCTGTAAGCCGCATTGAAGGAGAGACGAGTTATGACCATGCGCGAACAGGGGCAAGACCCCAAAGAGGGTGGGGCAAAACCGCCGCTCCCCGAACAGAAACAGTCAACCCCCGGCCTTGAGAGCGAGATGAATCTCAAGCCTGACTACGGCGAGGAGACCTACAAGGGTGCCCAGCGGCTCACCGGCAAGGCAGCCCTGATCACCGGCGGCGACAGCGGCATTGGCCGGGCAGTGGCGCTGGCCTTTGCCCGCGAGGGGGCCGACGTGCTGATTTCTTACCTCAATGAAGACCCCGACGCCGAGGAGACCTGCCGGGTGGTGCGGGAGGCCGGGCGCAAGGCCATCGCCGTGCCGGGCGACATTGGCAATGAGCAGCACTGCCAGCAGCTGGTGCAGCGGGCGGTGCAGGAGTTCGGCAAGCTCGATATTCTGGTGAACAACGCCGCCTTTCAGCAAACTCACCAGAATATTAGCGAATTCACGGCTGAGGAGATTGAGTATACCTTTCGCACCAACATCTTTGCAATGTTCTATTTGTGCAAAGCGGCCATCCCCCACATGCAGCCCGGCAGCGCCATTGTCAATGTGGCCTCGATCCAGGCCTACCAGCCCTCGCCGAGCCTGCTGGCCTATGCTAGCACCAAAGGTGCAATTGTGACCTTCAGCAAGGCTCTGGCGGAACAGGCGATTGAAAAGGGCATTCGGGTGAATGTGGTCGCGCCCGGCCCAGTCTGGACGCCGCTGATCCCGGCGACCATGCCTGCCGAGCAGGTGGCGCAGTTCGGTCAGCAGACGCCAATGAAGCGCCCAGCTCAGCCCGCCGAGCTAGCCCCAGCTTTTGTCTTTCTGGCCTCGCCTGAGTCGAGCTACATTGTGGGCGAGGTGATTGGGGTGACAGGCGGGAACCCGCTGCCGTAGTTTCGTTCACCCCGGAGACCGTATGCACCGCCGAGGACGCGGAGCGCGCGGAGGTTTGTTATTTATCCGCAGATGACTCAGATGACGCAAATAAACCAGCTTCAGCTACGTCATTTGTGTCATCTGTGGGTTATTTATTGTTAAATCTCCCGCCTCCACAGTCGCAAACATTAGAAAGCTTGATCTGACGGGGCATGTTGAGTGAGTTATAGTGTTGTCATGCCACATACAAAACTTTTCCCTCTGCTCTGGCTGATACTGTTGCTGCTGGGCGGCTGTAGCCTTGCGCCGAACTGGAAGGCACTGTACGAGCCGAAGCTCGGCCAGCCCGTGGAAGAAATCCACACGGCCTCGCTGAACGCCCGTTTTACCGATGAAGATGGCAACGTAACGCGGGTGAGTTGGGCCAGGCTGGCTAATGGTTCGCTGGTGCTGCTTGGGTTGCCCTCCGCCGGGTTGCCGCCCCAGGAGGTGGTTGATCGCACGGTGGTGCTGCCAGAACATCGCTTACGGCTCGCCTGCGAAGCAGCCGTGGGCCGACCAGTGTATGGCTGGGGTTGGGGCACCAGCCCGTCAAGGATTGGCAACACCTTCACGGTGAAGCCCAACTTTCAGAAGCTGGAAGTGGACGAAATGATCACCACACCCGACCCGAATGCGCCCTACTGCCAGTTTGTGTTTCTCCCACATGGGTGGGAAGTGCGGGTGGTGCAGAACAAGGGGCCGGTGTAGGCAAGGCTGAAGGCTGAACGAACACTGCATGCTGCGCCTGCCCTGCCGTTCGCCCCTTCGATGCCGGTTTCCGAGGCTCTCCTGAGCTTGACGAAGGGCTTGACGAGGAGCAGGACAGGCAAGCTCACGAACCGCGAAGGCGAAGGGTGCTGCGTACATCGCACTGCATTCTCAGTGCTTACGCAGTACGGAATACGCAGCACGTAGCTGGTTCCCTTGTCACCTTATCACCTTGTTACCCGCCAGTACATGTTGCACAGCGCTTTGCAGGTCGCGCTCAACCCGTAGGGTGTGGAGTTCCAGCCCCAGACTCACAATTGTTTGCGCGACAACCGGCGAAACGCCTGCCAGCACCACCTGCGCCCCCAGTAACCGGGCCGCGTCCGCCGCTTGCAGCAGCGCTTTCACCGCCAGCGTGTCCACCATCGTCAGGCCGGTAATGTCGAGGACGATGGTTCTGGCCCGGTGTTGGGTGATGCCACCCAGCAGTTCGCTTACGAAACGTTCAGCCCGATTGGTGTCGAACGCGCCGACCAGCGGCACCACCACCGCGCCCTGAGCAATCGGCACCAGTGGATTTTGCAGTTCCTGAAGCGTGATAGCGCTGCGGCGCAGTTCTGCTAACGCTTGCTGCAACTCGGCAGTGCGCTCGTCCACCTGCTGAGCCAGGCGCTCGCGCTGGGTGGCCAGCTCGGCAGCTTGCTCTTGTAGTTGCTGATTCTGAGTCTGTAGGGTGGCCTGGGCTGTGCGCAGGGCAGTAGCCTGTTCGTCGGCAGTGATAAGCGCCGTTTCCAGCGAGCGCGCATACATGCCCGACACACCAGCAACCATCATGAGCAGCAAGCCGTAGCTGATGATGAGGGCCGGGTTGCCCCCAGGAACAGCCAGGCCAACACTGGCAAGGCTGAGCAGAAGCATGGTAAGCAGCACGCTGACAACAAAGCCTGCCCACCAGCGGATTAGCAGGCCAGCGATCAGGATCATCAGAATATGGATAACTTCTACACCGGATGCTGGCATACCCACAGCCCCGACGACGTAGATGCTAAGGTGCAGCAGCAGCAGCCCTGCGCCCATCTGAGTCCGCCCCCGTTTGACTAGCAGCCCCATCTGCAAAAAGCTGCCCCAGAACATAGCATAGCTGAGGAAAACGGGCACGGGGTTACGGTACAGGTCGGGCCGAATCAGCATCATCACACACAGGATGATGGCCAGTGAGCCAGAAATCCCGGCGGTGATGCGCCCCCGCCGCTGCTCGGTGAGCGATGCCACTCGCCAGGGGGCCAACGTGGCCAGCCACAGCCCCACGCCCAAAACAAGCAGCGCCCGTGCCACAAAGCTGCCCCACCACAGTGGGCCATCGTCATACGTAGCAGAAGCAGAAGCAAGTTGACCAAGTTGCGCCACAGCACCGAGCGCCAACAGGCTATTGATGACGCGGAACCAGTGAGTCGCCGTGGTAGTTGGCTGTTGTGTTGGCACCTCTGCCAGGAGATTGAGGAATGATGTGCGTGTCATTGTGATGCGGGTTCCTTCCGTCGTTTACCGCCCAAGGGGATGAAAAGTTTGTTATGTTTCCTCTCCCAGTATAATCACAGCTCTTACCAGAATGGCACCAGGACGCAAAAGGATGAAGTATGAATGATGAAGTATGAAGGAGACTCAGACAGCGTGCTCGGCCTTGTCACCCTGTCATTGTTCCTGGTTCTCGGTTCTCACACCAACTCTCATCCACCCCTAACCTCTCTACTCGCAGCCTTCCGTGCGCTTTCCCGTGCATAGTGCTACAATAACACTGAAGGAGATGACGATGACAACCAATACAATAACTGCTCCAACGGAGCGCACTATAACGCCCCGCCCGGCCCGCCAGTGGCTGCCGCAGCGGGTGCTGTTCACCCAGAACGCCCTGGCCGAGCCGTGGGGCCAGCAAATTTATGCCCGCGTGCAAGGGCTGGGCCTGCCGATTGAAGAACTGCCCGGCAACCGCCTCAGCGGGTTGCGTGGCGAGAGCGAGCGGGAAACCTACAACCGGGCCAAGCGCACCCTGGCCGTGGTGACTGCGCCGCCAAGCATGCTCAAGCTGCAACCCATTCCGCCCTCCGCCGACTGGCAGTTTCACCTGGCTACCGGCTGCCCGGCCCACTGCCAATATTGCTATCTGGCGGGCAGCCTGCAAGGGCCGCCAGTGGTGCGAGTCTTTGCCAACCTGCCCGAGATTCTGGCCAACCTGCCGCGCTACGAGCGACCCGACGGACTCACGACCTTTGAAGCCAGTTGCTACACCGACCCGCTGGGCATCGAACACCTCACCGGCAGCCTGGCCGAGACGATTCGTTTTTTTGGCACCAGGCCCAAGGCCCACCTGCGCTGGGTGACCAAGTTCGACGCGGTGGATCAGCTGCTGGCGCTGCCTCACAATGGCCACACCCGCTGCCGCATCAGCATGAATGCCGCGCCGGTGTCGGGGAAGCTGGAAGGCGGCACGGCCTCGCTGCCCGCCCGCCTGGCAGCCCTGCGCAAACTGGCCCTGCCCCGCGAACTCGGCGGGGGCGGCTACCCCGTCGGCGTGGTGCTGGCACCGATCATGCCAGTAGAAGGATGGGAATCCCACTATAGCCAGTTGTTAGACTCGATTGCCGAGCAGCTGGACTTCCCGTGTGACCTGACCTTCGAGCTGATCACCCACCGTTTCACTGCGCCCTCCAAGGAGACGCTGCTGGAATGGTACCCAAACACGAGCCTTGACATGGACGAGACGACTCGCACGGTGAAGCGGACAAAGTTGGGCAGCAGCAAATATGTCTTCCAGCCACCAACGATGAAGGCACTGCGGGCCTTCTTCGAGCGGGGCATCGCCGAACGGCTGCCCCACGCCGACGTGTTGTACTGGACGTGAGTTATTTCACTGCCGAGGACGCCGAGGATGCGGAGATTTGTAGATTAAACGCAGAGACACAGAGACACAGAGGAGATGGTAGCGTAGCGCCGCAAGATCTAGCGGCGCTACCTGCTGTTGACGGTCATCTTGTCAGTTCCGATTATCCACGTCCCCTTCGACAAGCTCAGGGCAGGCCCCGCGTCCTCCGCGATGAACCAATTAGGAACACCAATGACAACCGAAATCAATCTCTTCAGCCACGAGGTGACGCAGAACCCCTACCCCGCCTTCGCCCACCTGCGCCGCGAAGCCCCCATGTTTCGCACCCAGAATGCCAACGGCCACCCGCTCTGGCTGGTGACCCGCTACGACGATGTGGTAGCGATCTTGAAAGACCAGCGCTTTGTGAAGAGCTGGCGCAACGCCCTGACGCCCGAGGAGCTAGCCCGCGTGCCAGTGATACCTGAGTACGTCAACCTGCTGAACCAGCACATGCTCGCCACCGACCCGCCTGACCACACCCGCCTACGGGGCCTGGTGCAGAAGGCCTTTACACCGCGCCTGGTGGAAGGGTTGCGCCCGCGCATTCAGCAGATCGCCGACGAGTTGCTGGACGCGGTGGAAGGCAAGGGTGAGATGGATTTGCTCGACGCCTACGCCTTTCCGCTGCCGATTACCGTGATTGGCGAGTTGCTGGGCATTCCCGCCGAAGACCGCGAGCAGTTCCGGGCATGGTCGAGTGTGGTGGTCTCGTTTGAGCCATCCACCGAACGTTTCCAGCAAATGGGTGCGGCGCTGCGCGAGTTTACCAACTACCTGGGCAAACTCTTTGCCCTGCGCCAGGCCGAACCCCAGGACGATCTGGTAAGTGCATTAATCCAGGCCGAAGAAGCAGGTGACCGCCTGAGCCAGAGTGAACTCTTCTCGATGGTCTTTCTACTGCTGGTGGCCGGGCACGAAACCACGGTGAACCTGATTGGCAATGGCGTGCTGGCGCTGCTGCAACATCCTGCCCAGATGGAATTGCTGAAGCAACGCCCGGAGTTGATCCAGAGTGCGGTGGAGGAATTTCTGCGCTACGATAGCCCGGTGGAAACCTCAACGCCACGCTTTGCCCGCGAGGACATTCCGTTTGGCGATGTACTGATCAAGCGCGGCGACGAGGTGCTGGTGGTGATCGGTTCCGCTGACCGCGACGAGGCCCGCTTCGCTAACCCCGACGAGCTGGACATTACCCGCAGCGACAACCGCCATGTGGCCTTTGGCCATGGCATTCACTTTTGCCTGGGCGCACCGCTGGCCCGGCTCGAAGGCGAGATTGCCATTGGCACGCTGTTGCGCCGCCTGCCCAACCTACGCCTGGCTGTGCCCGCCGACGAGCTGCTCTGGCGGCCCGGCCTGCTGATTCGCGGGCTGCAACGCTTCCCGGTCAAGCTCTGATTTTTACCGCGGAGGGCGCGGAGGGCACGGAGAACCAAACACAAAGGAAATACGGGAAATGAGGGAAATTGTCCGTGCATCATCGCGTCATTTCCCATATTTCCTTTATTAGTCTGTCAACGAAGTTCTGGTACAGTGCGTTGCCATGTCACCCCAACCATAGGGAGAGGTCTTCAGCGCGTGGCAAAGTAGATTCCTCTCTCTGGTTGGAATGACACGGCATACCCTTACGAACTTCAACTGCTGTCATCTTGTCATCTCTGCGCCTCTGCGTTACATTCAAAACCTCCGCGTCTCTGTGGTGAATAATTAGTCACTCCGAATGAGAGCGCTCACGCCGATGAGCAGGAGAATCCAGGGCCAGAAGCCGAGGCGGAAACACAGCGCCAGCCCCACAAACCAGATCAACGCTTGAAGGGCATTGCGGGGC